>JBHHZX010000064.1:0-13356 GCA_046758265.1 Phycisphaerae bacterium | reverse complement strand
ATGTGGTCTAATACGAGCGGGCAGGATGTGCGCCCGCTGTGCCGCGAGCGGTGGAGGCGCGGCTTAAGAATGGGGGACATGTCAGTAGGGCGTGCGGCCTCTTGGCGGCACGCAGGCCACGTCGCAAGACACGTGGTAACTGGTCAGTTCGGAGGCGCTTCACCCCGGTTCGGCGCCGGGGCAAAACATGTATGCGGACTGTCACAATAGGAGGACGATTATGAGAGGCTACCTAGTTTGCAGAAAGTCTGTCATCTGCCTGGGGGTGGGGCTACTGGCGTGCGGCGCGGCCAACGCCCAGTATGCGGCCGATTTCGAACCGCCGACGTTTACGGGCTCGGCAGACGGCGTGGATATCTGGGGCCAGGACGCGTTTTATAACCCCGCTCCGGCCGGCAGCGAGACCATCACCGCCTACGTGTATACGTACGCGAATAACGTGCTGGGAATTCCGGACAACCCGGTCGGGGGCGGCGAGCAGTTTGTGGCCGGAACCGGACCCGGCGGCGGCACCTACTCCCGTGCTCAGCGCGACATAAACTGGGGCACGGGCATTGTCGTCGTGACCTACGACGTCTTGTGCGCCTACGAAGGCGATCCCAACAGCACGGCGAACAACATCGGGAGCTTCTCGGTTCAGCCCTATCCCGGCACTCCCGTTGCCGCGAATTACATCCACTTGTTCTCATGGGTCAGTGCAGGCGCCGGGAACACTTGGCAAGCCCTCTACATGATGTACAACGCCGCGGGAGCGGCGGACCCCCAGCCGGGTCGGATTGCGGGGCCGGAGTGGGTGGACCTTGAGCTTTACACCTGGTACCGATGCACAACCACGATTGACTGGGACATCAATCAGGTCATCGAAGTGTCCATCATCAATCTGGACACCGGTGCAGGCGCCACGGTGGACACCTCCGCCGACGGGTGGTACCTGGGTGGCGGCGCGGAAGGCGGCGCGGTACCGACCGGTTTCCGCTTCTTCGCTGGCGGCGGCGTGCCCGGTAATACCGTGGCCTGGGACAACACGAGCATCGGCCCGGCCGCGGAGCCGTGCCCGGGCGACGTCGATGGCGACGGCGACACCGACCTGTCCGACCTGGGATTGTTACTGGCCGCGTACGGCAGTTCGGTGGGCGATCCGAACTACAATCCCGCCGCCGACTTCGAACCTGACGGCGACGTGGACCTGACCGACCTGGCCTTCTTGCTGTCGGCCTACGGCTGCGCCCCATAAGTTGGCACGCATTCGGAGGGCGTCAGTTTCGCAACGCCGCGGCGAGGCAGCGCTGCGGCGTTTTGCCTGAGCAACCCGCGCGGACGGCTGGGTACCTGTGGAGCTGTCGCAGAGTTGGCAGAAAGCTTGTAAGAAGTCTCACAATGCAAGGAGGAAGATCATGAGAGGCTACTTGAATTGCAGGACGCTCGCCGCGTGCCTGGGGGTGGGGCTCCTGGCGTGCGGCGCGGCCAACGCCCAGTATGCGGCCGATTTCGAACCGCCGACGTTTACGGGCTCGGCAGACGGCGTGGATATCTGGGGCCAGGACGCGTTTTATAACCCCGCTCCGGCCGGCAGCGAGACCATCACCGCCTACGTCTATACGTATGCGAATAACGTGTTGGGAATTCCGGACAATCCCGCCGGGGGCGGCGAGCAGTTTGTGGCGGGAACCGGCCCCGGTGGAGGCACCTACTCCCGCGCTGAGCGCGGCGTAGACTGGGGCACAGGGATTGTTGTCGCGACGTACGACGTCTTGTGCGCGTACGAGGGCGATCCCAACAGCACGGCAAACAACCTCGGGAGTTTCTCGGCAGGCTGGCCCCCCCCCGTTAACGACTGGACCTTCATTCACCTGTTCTCGTGGGTCAGTCCTGGCGCTGGGGACACCTGGCAAGCCCTCTACATGGTGCACAACGCCCAGGGCGGTGACGACGGGGCGCCGGGTCGGGTTCCCGGGCCGCAGTGGGTCGACCTTGACCTTTACACCTGGTATCGATGCACGACCGTGATTGACTGGGACATTAACCAAGTGGTCGAAGTGTCCATCACTAATCTGGACACCGGCGCAGGCGCCACGGTCGACACCTCCGCTGAGGGGTGGTACCTGGAAGGCGGTGAGGCCGGCGGCGAGGTGACGGCCACTTTCCGCTTCTTCGCCGGCGGCGGTCTGCCCGGCAATACCGTGGCCTGGGACAACCTGAGCATCGGCCCGGCCGCGGAGCCCTGCCCCGGCGACGTCGATGGCGATGGCGACACCGACCTGTCCGACCTGGCCGCGTTGCTGGCCGCGTACGGCAGTTCGGTGGGCGATCCGAACTACAATCCCGCCGCCGACTTCGAACCTGACGGCGACGTGGACCTGACCGACCTGGCCTTCTTGCTGTCGGCCTACGGCTGCGCCCCATAACTTGGTGCGCATTTGCAGCGTGTCAGTTTCGCAACGCCGCGGCGATCATCGCCGTGGCGTTGCGCGTGGAGGGCTGGCGCGGCAGTTTTGGCGCCGGTGGTGGTGCTGGCAAAGTGCCGCCATGCGTTGGCGGGGGCTCCCGTGCCGGTCGGATGGGAAATGTAGACGCGCGCATTGCAGGCCGCACACCGAATTTGCTAGCATGGATTGCGTTCCGCGCGTACCGGTAGATGTATGCGCCGACGATATCTACCCAAAGTGAGGCGGAGGGAAAGCGATGAGTTTAATCCGTAACCAGAGAACAGGCGAAGGGATGTCGTCGTCGGCGCTGCTGGTAGCCTCGCTGGCCTGCATTGCAATTGGCGCAGCCGCGGTCGACTCGAAAGTTGGCCCGGCCGAGCTGAACAACGTGGGTTCGAGATTGATCGGCGGCGCCCCGCAGCAAACGGAACCCCTCGGCCCTCTGGAAGCGCCGAACGACCCGCCCGCGGACGCCGCACCGCGTCGCATCTCACCGCCGCTTCCGCCGCCGTTGCTGACGCGCAACGGGTTCGTGAGCGTGCAGGTGAACGTCGACGAGTTGGGCAACAACATCCTGGACGATGCGGCCAACGAGCCCTCGATCGCCGTCGATCCCACCAACCCGAACCGCATCGTGATCGGCTGGCGGCAGTTCGATAGCGTGTGGTCCGATTTTCGCCAGGCCGGCCGGGCTTATAGTCACGACGCCGGGCGGGCGTGGACGTTTCCCGGCGTGCTGGATCCGGGCGTCTTCCGCAGCGACCCCGTGCTCGACGCCGACGCCGACGGGGGTTTTTACTACTACAGTCTCACCAGGGAGGGGTACCTGTACACCTGTCAGCTTTTTATCTCCGCCGACGGCGGCGTTAGCTGGACCGAACCGCTTCCCGCGTACGGCGGCGATAAAGCCTGGATCGCGATCGACCGGACCGGCGGCGTCGGGCACGGTAACTTCTACGCCGCCTGGGACTATGCCGGCTGCTGCGACGACGACTGGTTCACCCGCTCGACGGACGGGGGGGAGACATTCGATTACCCGGTGTTCATTCCCGGGCAGCCAATCTGGGGTCAGACGACCGTGGACCCGGAGGGCGCGGTCTACATCACGGGTCGGCGGCGCACAACCAACGAAGAATTTGTCGTGGTCAAGTCGAGCACCGTTCAGGATCCTGGCGCCCCGCTGGCGTTCGACTTCGTCGTCGAGATCGACCTCGGCGGTGTTCATCAATACTACTTGCAGTACGGGCCCAATCCCGGGGGACTTCACGGCAACGTGTGCATCGCTGCCGATCACTCGTCCGGCCCGACCCGCGGGTACGTCTACGTGTTGGCGTCCGTTGACCCGCCGGGCCCCGATCCGCTCGACGTCATGCTCATTCGCAGCACGGACGGCGGGGCGACCTGGAGCGCGCCGGTGCGCGTGAACGACGATCCGGTCGGCACCAACGCGTGGCAGTGGTTCGGCGTGCTGGCAGTCGCGCCGAACGGTCGGCTCGACGTCGTGTGGAACGATACGCGCCACGACGCCGACCCGAGCAACCCGACCTACTCCGAGCTGCACTACGCGTTCTCCACCGATGCCGGCGAAGCCTGGTCGGAGAACATCGCCGTCAGCCCGGCGTTCAATCACTTTCTGGGCTCTCCGCAGCAGAACAAGCTCGGGGACTACTACGACATGGTCTCGGACACGGTGGGCGCGAACGTCGCCTACGCGGCGACGTTCAACGGCGAGCAGGATGTCTACTTCCTGCGCATCGGCGATTACGACTGCAACGGCAACGAGATCGGCGACACACAGGACATCGCCGAGGGCACGTCCGACGATATCAACGGTAACGGCATCCCCGACGAGTGCGAGTGCCTCGGCGACCTGGACGGCGACTGGGACATCGATCTGTCCGACCTGGCCCAGCTGCTCGCCAACTACGGTATGACCGGCGGCGCAACCTATGAAGACGGCGACCTCGACGTCGACGGCGACGTCGACCTCACCGACTTGGCGGCCTTGCTGGCAGTTTACGGAACGACCTGCGACTGACGGTCGGCCACGCGATTGTCCGGCCCAGCCGCGTTCCCTGCGGACCTCCGCTGGCGGGTATAGGGGCGCAAAGGAAAGCTGCGCGTCTGGCCGCTTCGCAGGCAACATCCCAGCTGTGCGTCAACGCTGCGCGAAGTGCGGCAGCCTGGCCTGCCTTTCAGTATCATAGCCCTGTGCCGGTACGCGCGAAGGCGGTCACGGTGTCGCCTTCGGGCCGCCGGGCACGCGCTGCGTTTGTTCCATAGCCCAGATCTGTCTGGGAGGTTGCCATGAAGCTGCCGTTGCACGTCGAGGAAGGCGCATTTTTCGCAAGGCTAGCGCGCTTCGAGATCGAGACGCCGTCCTGGGGCTACGCCGACACCGGGACGCGTTTCGGCCGGTTTCTGCAAGATGCGGCGGCGACCACGATCGAAGAAAAGCTGGCCGATGCGGCGCAGGTGCATAAATACACGGGTTGCTGCCCGAGCGTCGCCGTGCACGTGCTGTGGGATTTCGCTCCAAACAGCGATCCGCGGGTCGTCGCGAAGAAAGCCGACGAGCTTGGCGTTCGCATCGGTTCGATTAATCCCAACGTGTTTCAGGACCAGTGCTACAAGTACGGGTCCCTGGCGAACCGCGATCCCGAAATCCGCCGCCGGGCGATCCGGCACATCCTCGACAGCATCGCGATCGGAAAGCAGGTCGGCTCGCACGTGCTGAGTCTCTGGTTCGCCGACGGCACAAACTATCCCGGCCAGGCGAACATCCGGCAGCGCAAGCGCTGGTTTCAGGAAGCATTGCGCGAGATGCATGACGCCTTGCCGGACGACATGACGATGCTGGTGGAGTATAAGCCGTTCGAGCCGGCGTTTTACCATACCGACATCGCGGACTGGGGCATGGCGTGGGCATTCGCGCGGCAGGCCGGCCCGCGGGCGAAGGTGCTGGTGGATACCGGCCACCATCTGCCTGGCTGCAATATCGAACACATCGTCGCGTTCCTGATCGACGAACGGATGCTGGGCGGCTTTCACTTCAACGATCGAAAATACGCCGACGATGATCTGACGATCGGCAGCATCGATCCCTACCAGCTCTTCCGGATCTTCTACGAGATCATCGCGGCGGAGTTCGAAGCGGGCCGCGACCTCGAGATCGCCTACATGATCGACCAGTCGCATAACCTCAAGCCGAAGATCGAAGCGATGATCGAGACGGCGGTGACGGCCCAGGAGCACTTTGCTAAAGCGCTGCTCGTCGATCACAAAGCGCTCATGCAGGCCCAGGCGCAGGACGACGTGGTTGCGGCCGAACGTCTCTTGAAAGACGCCTTCTACGCCGATGTCCGGCCGCTGTTAGCTGAATACCGTCAGAGCCGAGGTCTGCCGCCCGACCCGTTGCTCGCGTTTCGCGAAAGCGGCTATGCCGAGCGCGTGGCGAGAGCCCGCGCGCCCCAAAAAGTCGCGCCGGATCAGAGCTACGCGTAGAGAATTCCGAAGACCGAATTTCGAGCCGCGCGCGTTGGCCCGCGCGGCTGAAGGGTGAGAAGGATGGGCATCACAGCGAACTACCTCGCGTTCGATCTGGGGGCTTCGAGCGGTCGGGCGGTCCTGGGAGCGTTCGACGGCGAGCACTTGTCGCTGGAAGAAATTCACCGTTTCCCGAACCGGCCGGTCGCTTTGCAGGACAAGCTGTACTGGAATGCGTTCGGGCTCTTCGAGGAAATCAAGGCCGCTATCGCGCGCTGTACCCAGCGGGAAATAAGGCTGGACGCGATCGGCATCGACACCTGGGGGGTGGACTTCGCGCTGCTGGCGCGCGGCGGCGAATTGCTGGACATGCCGCGGCATTATCGTGATCGGCGCACGCGTGGCGTGATGGAGCGGACCTTTGGGCGCGTGCCGCGCGCGCGAATCTACGAGCGCACGGGCATTCAACTCATGCCGCTCAACACGCTGTATCAATTGCTTGCGGTGGCCGAGGGCCCGGCACGCCTGCTCAGCCTGGCCGACCGGCTGCTGTTCATGCCGGATCTGTTCGCTTACTGGCTCACGGGCGAGCCGAGGAGCGAACGTACCATCGCCAGCACGTCGCAAATGCTTGACCCGCGTACGGGCGAATGGGACCTGGAACTGCTCGAAGCGCTTGGGCTTCCCGCGAAGATCCTGCCCGCGGTTGAGAAAACCGGAACGATCGGGGCGACGCTGCTGCGAGAGGTCGCCGACGGGGTCGGCCAGGCTTCCGTGCCGCTGATTTATACGGCGTGCCATGACACCGCTGCCGCGGTCGCCGCGGTCCCCGCGGGGGGCGAGAACTGGGCGTACATCAGCTCGGGGACCTGGTCCTTGGTCGGAATGGAGCTGGCGTCGCCCCTGATTTCGCCCGAAACGCTGCGCGCGAACTTCACGAACGAGGCGGGCGTGGCAGGCACGACGCGCTTCTTGCGGAACGTCGCCGGACTGTGGCTCGTGCAGGAATGCCGGCGAATGTGGGCGTCGCAGGGACACGTGTATTCGCACGCGGAGTTGACGCGGATGGCCGCCGCCGCGCCGCCGCTGAGATCCTTGGTCGATCCGGACCTGGTCGGGTTCGGCGGGCCGGGCGACGTGCCGAGCCGGATTTGCGCACTGTGCCAGGAAAGCGGTCAACCGCCACCCGATTCGCCCGGTGCGGTGATTCGCTGCGTGCTGGAGAGTCTGGCGCTGAAATACCGCTACGTGGTCGAAATGCTCCAGCGGTTGACCGGACGCGCGATCGAGGTCATCCACGTTGTCGGTGGCGGCGTGAAAAACGAGCTGCTGAACCGGTTTGCAGCGAATGCTACCGGCATTCCCGTAATCGCTGGTCCGGTCGAGGCCACCGCCGCCGGAAACGCGATGGTCCAGGCCATGGCACAGGGACGCGTTTCGTCGGTGGGGCAACTGCGGCAGGTCATCGCCGCGTCATCGGAGACGAGGCGACACGAGCCGGAGGATGTCGAAGCGTGGACCGAAGCGTATGGACGGTTTGGCCCGTTACTGCGGGATTAGGTGGTCCGGCCGGTCGGGCAATCACTTTCTACCGGCCATGTTTGTGACGCCGGGTCGGACCGAAGGCCCCGGGCGCAGCGGGGCGCGGCACGCTGTGCGGTAGGAAAGCGCTTTGGCCTGATCTCCACCGTTCCGTTGGGGGCAGCCGGCGAGTATACTCTCACTAAACGTGGCCCATGGCTCCGCTGCGGGAGCGGAGGCCATGTCGACCGCAAGTTGAGACCGCGGGCGCAGGAACCGGGTGCCCAAGGAGGCTGGGAAATGAGACGCGCTATTCCCCATTGTCTGACGCTCGTCGCGGTATTCGGTCTTACCATCGAGAGCCGGGCGCAAGTCGTCGTGTACAGTCAGCCGAACGACAACCCCAACGGACCGTACTCGGACGGAGTTCCCGGGCAGTTCTGGAGCACGCGCATGGCCGACAATTTCATGCTCAGCGATCCGACGAATCGGAGGATCGTCCAGGTCGAGTGGTGGGGGAGCAGCGAGAACATGAATTACAGCGACCTTAGGAACTTTGAGGGCTGGTGGATCAGGTTTTACGAGGACACCGACAACCTGCCGGGAGTTGAGCTCTACGGCGAGTGGTTTCCACGAGACGCTACGCACGAGGAGTTTACCGGAAACTACAACATGGACGGCGGCAGGGAGTACAACCAATGGGTCGAGCTCTCGACGCCGCTGACGCTCTATATCGAGCAACCCTACTGGATTTCGATTGGCGCCGACGCGGTCGACGAGCTTGGGGACGGCTGGCACTGGTCGTTGAACTACTTCGAAGGCGACGGCCGTTCAGCGGCCGATTACTTCGACGGCACCGGCTATCACGAGCGCATCGAGGATCTGGCGTTCGTGCTTTGGGGGCGGCCGGCCGGCGGTTGCCCGCGCCCCGGCTGTGACCCGGGGGACATCGACGCCGACTGCGATGTCGATCTTAGCGACCTCGCGGAGCTGCTGTCCAACTATGGGATGACCAGTGGCGCGACGTACGAGGACGGCGACCTCGATGGTGACGGTGACGTGGACCTGACTGACCTGGCCATGTTGCTGGCCGTTTACGGGAACAATTGCAACTGACCCGCCGGGTAACCGGGTTTCTCGCGGCTTGCCGGCCGCGTTTATTACACGTATACCTGGAATCCCCAATCGATTCTCAACACTCTGCGGGTGAGACTCTGGGGGAAGCTCCCACGGCTTCAGTTGCTTTCGCGCCCCGGCGGGGGGCCGGGGCCACTCTTCTTGCCCGAGAGACCACCTTGCAGCTTGTCCGTTTGCCTTATTCGCCGCGCTTGTTTGGCCTCTCGTCTTGGCGATAATGCGGCGTAGGATGTTACGCGGTTTTCGCCATACGCTCTTTCTGCTGCTGCAAGTCGGGGTGGTCGTCAGCGCCGGCGTCGCGCTGCTGCTCTGGCCCGCCGCCTGGCGCGCAGTAGCGGTGTGCCTGGTCGGGGCCCTGCTCGCGTCGCTGATCTGCGAGCGCATCGCCCGGCGCTATCTACGCAAGACGCTTGGTCGGCTGCGCCGCGTCGCGGACGATCTGGGCCGCGGGCGTCAGCCGACCGCGATCGAAGCCCACCCGGGCGACGACTTCTACAAGCTTGTCAGCGCGATCAACCTGGTCGCCACTAGGCTCGCGGAAGCGAGCCAGGAGGAACAGCGTTTGCAGGATGAGCTCCGCCGCCGGGAACGCTTGGCGTTTCTGGGCGAACTGGCAGCGACGGTGGCCCACGAGGTCAACAACCCGCTGGACGGAATTCAGAACTGCTCGCGCATCCTGCGGCGCTCGCTGCGCGACCCGGAGCGCGCGCCGCAGATGCTCGATCTGATCGATGACGGCCTCGGGCGGATCGACCTGATCGTGCGCCGCCTGCTGACCCTGGCGCGCGAGCACGTTATCCGGCCGGTCGAGGCGCGCATCCGCGACATCGTCGAGGCGGCGCTGGCCGCTTCCGGCACAAAGTTCGAAGACCGCGGCATCCGCGTCAGGCGCCAGTACGCCGGGGACGACGATCA
Organism: Phycisphaerae bacterium; assembly: GCA_046758265.1. Taxonomy (GTDB): domain Bacteria; phylum Planctomycetota; class Phycisphaerae; order UBA1845; family Fen-1342; genus JALSRY01. The sequence goes on along the minus strand of JBHHZX010000064.1, from coordinate 3,871 downwards.
CGCTTCTGTCGATCCTCAACTGCTTGAGCAGGTCTTCGTCAACGTGATGCTGAACGCCGTTGACAGCATGCCCCAAGGCGGCGAGTTGACGATCGTGATCCGCAGTGAGCAGCGCGGTTTGAAGTCGGAGAAGCATTCCGGCCACGGTAGCGACGCAATCTGCGTCGAGATTGCCGACAGCGGCTCGGGCATCGCACCGGAGGTGTTGCCGCACATCTTCGAACCGTTCTACACGACCAAGGCGGGCGGTCGAGGGACGGGGCTGGGGTTGGCGATCGCCGCCCGCATCGTGGATGCGCACGATGGGACGGTGGATGTGGCCGTGCGTCCGGGTGGCGGTACGGTTTTTTCCATCCGGATCCCTGCCTTGCAATCCGCGGGCGCTCAGCACCAGGCCCAACAGACCGCCGCGCCGTCATCTCCTGCCGCCTCCGGACGCTGACATCTTGGCCGGGAGTGCTCGGTGAGGCCCGTTGCGAGACGCGCAGGATTGCGTGAATAGCCGTTCGCGCTCACGCGTCAGGAGATTGGTGGGCCGTCGGCTTGCTTAGAGGGCTGCGCCGCCCCCGCTTTCTCGGACCATGCTGCCCGGGAAACCAAGGCCCAACCTTCGAGAATCGGTCGTGTCCAGACCAGCAGGTGAGCCCGTGAAAGTGCCCCGCTCGACCGGAGCCGAGCCGAGCGATGCGGAGTTCGTCCGGGCAGCGCGCGCCGGCCGACGAGTTGCTTTCGACGAACTGGTCGAGCGCTACCAGCGTCGGGCGGTCTCGGCCGCGTACCGACTGCTGGGCAACCTTCACGACGCCCTCGAAGTTTGCCAGGAAGCTTTCATTCGGGCGTATCGGCACCTGGATTCGCTGGAAGAGGGACAACGGTTCGGATCGTGGCTGCTGAGAATCGTGACCAACTTGTCGTTGAATTTCCGCCGCGACCGGGCGGTAGGGGGGCGGCGGGTCTCGCTGGACGACTGTGTCCTGGACGATCATGGCCCTCGCGCCGAGCACCTCGACCAGCGTCCGGAGGCCGAGTTGGCGGCGTCGGAGTTGCGCAGCGTGGTGCAGGCCGCCATCGCGCAGTTGCCGGAGCAACAGAGAACGGCGTTGGTGCTCTTCGGCTTCGAGCAGTTGCCGCAAAAGGAAGTGGCCGCCATCATGGATTGCAGCGTGGAAGCGGTAAAGTGGCACGTGTTTCAGGCGCGAAAAAAGTTAAGAGAGCAACTGGCGGATTATATATGATCGCCGAGCCGTTGAGGCGTCATTCCGCGGGAGCGAAGCGACCAAGGAGACCGGCATTGCATGCCGGATCCGAGATTGCTCGCTACGCTCGGAATGACGAGTCCATTTGGGACATGCGTCATGGACCGCGAGACCTTCGAACAACTCGTTAGCGAATGGCTCGACCAGCCGGGAAGTGACGACCTGCGCGGTCGAATCGAAGCTGCTGTAATCCAATCACCAGCGCTGGGCCGCGTCAAAGACGACTGGCTGCGTCTCGATCGGCTGCTGCGCAGCGCGTGTCCGGGCGCGGAAGGCGTGGGCTGGTCCCGTTTTCAGCAGCGCATCGCCGAGCGCCTCGATCTGAGCCAGGCCGGCAGCGGGCTCGACGAACGGCTGCGCAAACTTACCGGCGTCGAGCAGCGCGTGGATTGGGCGCGTCTGCGCGAGCGAATATCCCAGTCAGCAGCCGGCGCGGACCACGAACCGCCAGTGATTCGCTTCCCACTTCGCCGCCTGGGCGCGGGCCTCGCGCTGGTGGGTGCGGCGGCGGCGCTGGTGTTCATGTTCACGCTGCCCACGGAGCCGCCGACCGCGGCCAGCGGCTTCGCGCGGGTCCGGGTGAGCGCCGCGGCGGAAGTGTTGCGGTCGCACGATCGCCGCCATGGATTTGCGCGGGTAACCGTCAGCGCGGCGCCGGACGCGGACGGGACACCCAAGGAAGTGCGACCACTGCCAGCCGGCTCCGCCGCCTCCCAACTGGCCGAAGTCTTCCTGATGGTCGAACCGGCCCGTTTGGCCAGGGAAAGCGCTGGACTACTGATCCCATTCGGCGTCAACTAAGGCACACCTCATGCAAGACCATCGAATCGGCGAACCCTTGCCTGTCGTGATCCGACCGGCGTTGTCCCTTCTGGTTGGGTTGTCTCTGTCGGCCGCGGCGTTTGCCCAGGTACCGCGTGATCTGATCGAGGAAGCGCTCGATCAGCCGATCGTGGAGCTCGAAATCAAGGACACGCCGATCCGCAACGCGCTTGCGGGAATCGAGCAGCGGACCGGGTTGCACTTTGCGCTCGACGACGGCGTCGTTGACCTGATGCCGTATGGCGAGCGCACACGCGTCTCGATCGAGATTCGTGATATGTCGGTGCGGAGCGGCCTGACACGCGTGCTCGAGGGGCTCGGGCTACGGATGTTCGTCCGGCAGGGCGGTATTGTGATCCTGCCCGCCCCCGTGCTTGACCGTCTCGGACGGAAGATCACGGTCGCCGAGGTCCGCTTGCTCGAAAGGCTGGCTGGTGAGAAATGGTCTTCATTGCAAAGCAGCGGCGAGAAGCTGGCGGTCGATTTCCGGATCGACCCCGCACAACGCCCCAAGGAAGCCCTCGAGCGCGCGCTCGCGCAGATCGACGCGTCGAACGCCTTACGTCAACTCGAAGCCGCCTGCGAGACGCTGCACTGGGTTTGGCGCCCCGAGCGTGACCGCATCGTCTTCGAGCACCGTCGCGACGAGATCCGTCGCCGGCTCGACTGGCTGCTCGATTTGACCTACCAGCGCGAGCCGCTCGATCGGCTGCTCGTCGATCTGGGTGCCCGTGTCGGCGTCTTGATCAAGTTCGAGCCGGGCGCGTTGCGGAAGGTGGCCGCCCGCGAGCGGACCGTCGACCTGCTCCAGCGCGGCACCAGCGTGCGGCAGATTCTGGAGCGCATCTGCGGCACCACCGGCCTGCGCTATGAAATCGACGACGACGGCGTCAGAATCCTCGCCCCACTCGAATCGACCGATGGCCCCACCGCCGCCACCATCCAGCAGTGGGTGCGCATCGAGGTGCAAATCCGTCCCGGCGTGACCATGGACATTTTTGTCCGCCAGGATCAGCTCCCGCCCGAGTTCCGCGCCGAGGCGCAGCGCAAGCTCAACGAAATCCTCCACGGCCGCCAGCCCTGAACCGACGTTGGAACGCGGATTCTGGACCCGGTTCCCAACGAGTCGTCAGGTCCGTCGGAGTCTGCTGTCCAAAAACGACCAATCGAGAATCCGAAATTTGATATACTGCCGTCCGGTTCCAGAACGCTCCGGTGCGTTAAGCACCGGCAGTGGGCTCGACCGCGAAACAAATGGGAGAAACGAGCGATGGCGGTAGACCTCAGCGGACGAAACTTCATTTCCATGCGAGACGTTTCGAGGGCGGAAATCCTCGCAGTTGTCGAGCTGGCTGAGAAACTCAAAGCCGATCGTATCGCGATAGAGCGTGACGCCCCGCTGAAGAACAAGACGCTCGCGATGATCTTCCAGAAGCCTTCGCTGCGCACACGCGTGTCATTCGAGGCGGGGATGACGCGACTTGGCGGACACGCCATCTACCTGGCGCCCGCGGATATCAAGCTCGGCCAGCGCGAGACCATCGAAGACATCGCGCTCGTCGTATCGCGCTACGCGGATATCATCATGGCCCGCGTCTTCGCCCACGACATCGTTGCGGACCTGGGCAAGTATGCGTCGGTGCCCGTGATCAACGGCCTGAGCGATTTTGAGCATCCCTGCCAAATCCTGGCGGACTTCCAAACCATCCGCGAGCGCAAGGGCAGGCTCAACGGCCTCAATGGTTGCTACATCGGCGACGGCAACAACGTTGCGAATTCGCTGGCGTTCGCTT
>JBHHZX010000063.1:0-13442 GCA_046758265.1 Phycisphaerae bacterium | reverse complement strand
TTCAGCTACGCGCCATCCTCTCCTCACCGGGAATCATGCTCACGGCGGCCAGACGAGCGGGATCACAATCAGCGCGACGATCCACAGCATCAGGTGCAGCGGTAAACCGACCCGCAGGAAGTCAGTAAAGCGATAGCCGCCGGGACCATACACCATCATGTTCGTCTGGTACGAGATCGGCGAGGCAAAGCTGGAGGCGGCGGCCGAGGCGACAACGATCGCGAACGGCCGGGGATCGACGTCGAGTTGGGTCGCGGCCACCATCGCGATCGGGAAGACAAGCACCGCCGCGGCCTTGCTCGTGATCAGAATGCCCAGGGCGATCGTCACGACGTAAACCAGCGCCAGCGCGGCAATGGCACCCCGTTGACCGGTGAGATAAACGACCAGATCGCCGAGGGCCGTCGCGGCTCCGGAGGCTTCCAACGCTTTACCCAGGCCGAACGCGGCCGCGATCGTGAGCAGCACGTCCAGGTTCACCGCGCGACGTGCATCACCGATTGAGATGCAGCCCGTCAGCATCATCAGACCGGCGACGAGGAACGCGGCGACCACCGGGCGCACGCCAAAGTGGCCGCCGAACACGAGCAGCACAACCAGCAGCGCCAGCAACCCCAGCGCGATCCAGGTGCGCTCGTGCCGGACGGGCCGCGCCTGCTCGAGGCTGCTTACCAGGTAGAAATCGGGATTGTTGCGGTTCGCCTCGGCGAAGTGCGGGCCGGTCTGCAACAAGAGCGTGTCGCCGGCTCGCAGCACGATGTCGCCAATGCGACCGACGAGGCGTTCGCCGCCGCGATGCACCGCGATGACCGCGGCATTGTACAGGGCACGAAAGTTGGCAGCGCGAATGTTGCGGGCAACCAGCATCGACGTGCCGGAGACCACGGCTTCGCAGTAGCGTCGATTACGGCGCTCGGCAAAGGTGACATCACGGTCGGCCTCCGTGACCGGCACGAGTCCGGGAATGCGCTCCAAATCAACGATCGTCTCCACGACTCCCGCGAACGCGAGCTGGTCGCCGGCCAGAAGGACCTCATCAGGCTCGACCGGCGCGATCACGCGGTGGTCGCGGACGATCTCGACCAGAAACAGCCCGGGCAGGCGTCGCAGACCGGCCGCCTCGACGCTCTTGCCAACCAGCGGACAGTGCGGCTGGACGGACATCTCCACCAGGTACTCGCGGACGGATTTACCGATGGTTTCGAGCATGTCCGTGCGAGCCGGCAGCAGTCGCGGCGCGACGAGCAACAGATAGGCCGCGCCGATCAGCACGCAGGGCACGCCGATCCACGCCAGCTCGAACATGCTCAGCCCGGCCAAGGCCGGCTGGGCCTTCTGCATGATGTCGCTGACAATCAGGTTGGTCGTCGTTCCGATCAGGGTGCACATCCCGCCCAGGATTGACAGAAACGACAGCGGAAGCAGCAGCCGGGCGGGCGAAACACGCAGCCGGCGGCACCAGTCGCTCAGAACTGGAATCAGCATCGCGACGACGGCCGTGTTGGCAAGAAATGCAGAGACTGCGGTCACCTGTGGGATCATGCGCAGCAGCGCCCCACGCTCCGTGCGCGCGGCGCCGAGCATCCGCCCCCCGACCAGGTCGAGCGCCCCCGTTTCGCGCATGCCGGCGGCGATCACGAACAGAGCGGCAATTGTCAGTACGCTCTCACTGGCGAAGCCGCTGATCGCGTCGGCAGGCCCAATGATGGGGACAATGGTCACGACCACGGTCCCGCCCCACAGGACCATGTCAGGCGGCCCAATCCCGCGCACGAGGACGCCGCAGACTACCGCAATGACCGCGAGAGTGAACCACGCTTCCCAACCCAATGATCGCTTCCTTGGTCGATTCGCGGGGACTGACCGTGCCGAGACTTCCTAGAGCGCCTAACAGTACCCGTCGTGAAGAGCCGCAGGCTTCAGCCTGCGCGGGGCCGCACGGACTGAGGTCTGCGGCTCTCCCCACCTTGCGACAGCCTGTCACCCAAACGCAGCGGGTATTCTACCCGGTTGCCCCCGACGTCGTCAGGGGCCGCTACGCCCAGCGAACCTCTTTAGATGTAGTGCAAGATCACGGCAAGGCATGCGCCCATCCGGCATTGGTGTGCGAGCAAATCCACGTCGGCAAGCTTTGCGGCCACGGGCGAATCCGCGATACTCCCGGTCGCGATGGGACCGCGAGCCACACACGTCAAGCAGCACGCCCGGGCCCGGTTCGAGAAGTGGGCCCTATCGTACGATCGCTCGCTGCTGAACGAGCTGGTTTTCTTTCCGAGTGTTCGCACCTGCCAGGAGGAAATCTCCCGCTGGCAGGCTGGCCGCGGCTCGAAGCCGTTCCGAATGCTCGACGTCGGCTGCGGCACCGGTTCGCTGCTGGCGCTGACGGCCCGCGACGAACGGGCGGAACTGCTGGTCGGTGTGGACTACGCGAAGGAGATGGTCCGCCGAGCAGCCGACAAGTTCGCCAACTCCGAGTACGCGGGAAAACTGCACGCCGTGCAGGGCGACGCGGAGCGGCTGCCGTTCGACGACCGCATGTTCGACGTCGTCACGTGTTGCAACTCGTTTCACCACTATCCGCATCAGGCCGAAGCCGTCCGCGAGTTTCGGCGTGTCCTGCGTCCGGGTGGGCTGCTGGTGCTGATCGACGGCTTCCGCGACAACGTCGTCGGCTGGGTGGTTTTCGACGTGGCAGTGGCGCTGGTCGAAGGGCACGTGCACCACGCCAGTTGGTCGGAACTGCATGCGATGATCCAGGACGCGGGCTTCAGCGACCTGCGCCAACGAAAGTTGAACATCTTCGCACCGCTGCTGGTGAACGTCGCCCAGGTCGCAACCTGAACGCTGTCATCAAACCCAGTGTGGCACCAGCGTCCCGCCGGTGATCACACAGGCTTTGTTAGGCCCCGCGGATCAGCCGGACTTCGAGGGCACGCGGAGCTCGCCGCGGACCGTGGTGTGGCTCATGCCGCCGATCGAGACGCGGTAGCCTTCCGCCGTGGCTTCAACCAGTGCCCGGACGAGCCCGGTTCTTCCGCCGGGCTGACCCTGGAGACAGTTCAACGCCGCCCGGCCGCGCGTCATGGGGACCAGTTCGTTAACGGTCAACAGCACCGCCAGCGGACCGTGGACGCTCCCGGTGACCGGGTCTTCGTTTATGCCGAGCGCAGGGGCGAAGAAGCGTGAAGCGACGTGGGCAAAGTCGCTGAGCGTTTCGCGCGTCGCGACGCAAAAGCCGCGGATGTTGTGCCGCTCGGAGAGCGCGGCGAGCTCCTGAAAGTTCGGCTTCATCTCGGCCAGCGCCCGCCACGACTTGATCAGGAGGATCACCGCGTCGTCGCGCGTGCGCATTATCGGGGCGGCGGGCTCGAGATCGTCCATCGTGATTCCGAGCAGCCGCGTCATCTTCATCGGGTTCGTGTTGTCCGGCTTGAGCGACGGGTCGGGCATCGCCAGCCACCAGATCAGCCGATCCTCCTCGCCGGACGCGAGCTCCGGCGTCAATCTCAGCAACCCGGCCGCCGTCTCGAACTCGATCTTCGCATCCGACTTGCCCAGCAAGGCTCGAAAGCCGACCACCTCAGACCAGGCGTGCGCCGCCGCCAGCGTCGCGTGGCCGCAGAAGTCGACCTCGACGGTCGGGGTGAACCAGCGCAGCCGCGGGGTTCGGTGCAGATCGTTCGCACCGATGATAAACGCCGTCTCGCTCGCGTTGACCTCGCGGGCAATCGCCTGCATCTGCTTCTCATCGAGGTCGTCCGCGTCGAGGATCACACCGGCGGGATTCCCGGTGTAAGCTCGCTCGGCGAAGGCATCGACCAAGCGGAATTGCACAGTGTTGGCCATCATGCGCTCCGGTACGTGTTGCTCTTCCCAGAGCCCTACGGCAAAGCATAGACCCGCACGCGCTTCTCTTCGACGATGACAAGCGTGCCGCCGAGCCAAAACGTGTCCCGAATGGGCCCCGCCTCCCCCAGGAGGAATTCACGCGCCTCGGGCGTCACCGGCTCGTTTGGCCGTGACCAGGGCACCCCGGTCATGATCTGTCGGACCAAGCGCATCGCCCGAGGACCCCCCCGGCCCGCCGCCGTGTTATTCTCCGCAGACAGCGCATACCAGAACCCATCGTTGACCCCAGCGCCGATCGTACTGCCGCGGGGAAAATGATACGCGGACAAATTGTCACCCGAGAGCGCACAATGGACGACGAACCACGCCGGGCCCGTGCAAAGCACGAATTCGGCGGAAACCCATAGCGCTTGCGCAGAGTCGAATCGCCAGTTCGTGCGCAGGAGACCCGGCTCGGGCCAGCGCAATCCACCAGTCGCGAGGTCGTAGGCGCACAGGAATTCGTAGCCGCTGTTTAAGAGCAGCAGCCCAGATGCGGCTGGCGCAGTTGTGGCAGGCTTGCCCGCCGGCCGCACCGCCGGCGCGTAAACAGCAACCGTCGCAGCCGTCGGGTCGATTCCTTCGTGCATCTTGTGAAAGCGCGGCTTGCCATCCGTAGGGAGTACGCCGAAACGATGCGGCCAAACGGTCACCAGGCCATCGTCGATCAACCCCGTCCAAATCGGCAGCGTGTCGTTTATGGTTGTGACCGTCGGGAGCACTGGATCGGCTTGCAGGTCGAAAAAGGCGACGCTGAAGGCGTTGCCGTGCTTCCAGAGCAACGCTGCGATTGCATCGCGCACGTGCAGCGTGCAGTTGGCGAACGTTGGCAGGCGACGCCGCCAGCGGACGCTGCCATTCGGGCGTGAGAGTTCGGCGACGCGGCCGTCGGAGCGAACGATCAGCAGGCCGTCACGTGTCGCGTTGGCGGCGATGATCCGGGTGAGGAATTCGGGGTCGCCCTCGGTCTCCACCTTCGGCGCGGCGGCGACTTGCCAAAGCAAGCCGGGCTTGTCGACATTGGAGTCCACACCGGTCTCAACGCGGAAGGCATAGACCTCCGACGGCCCGCAACCGTACGCGACATTTCCGGTCTGGCCGGCGAATTGCATCCCTGGCTGGACCGGGATCGGGTCGGGCAAACGGCTTCGTCCCGTCTTGAGATCAATCAAATCAAGCCGGGCATCCTTTGTGCAAATGAGCAGCGCGGTTGCCGGTTCGCCGCCGACCGGCGCACACCACTCGACACCCGCTTCGACCGTGCAAGCCCACAGCGGCTCGAGAATGGTCGGTTTCTCAAGGGCGGTGGCCGTCTGAATCGTCCCGGCAGTTTGAATGAGCAGCCTTACGATAGGCAACACGAGGGGTCACCCGCCCTTCACGCTTTGGCACGGACGTACCGCGCTACCGCTTTCATAAGATTATCGCGAGTTTGGGCCAGAGCGGCATCCAGAGACGCGCCGGGCGGCGTGACGACAACGATGTCACGCAGCATCAGCCTACGGGCCAACTGGGCGATGCTCTCACCCGCCGCCGGGCGGGCGGCACCGACCAACGCGACCACCGGCTTGTCCAGTCCCCGTCCCAGCCGAGCGACGCCGGCTACGACCTTCCCGCCGCCGGTCTGGTCATCGAGACGACCTTCGCCGGTGAGAATCAAGTCGCAGCGCGCCGCTTTTTCGCGCAGCGACAGGCGGTGCACGACCTCGTCGAATCCGGGACGGAGACGCGCCTGCATCGTCGCGACGAGACCCGCCGGCAGGCCACCCGCTGCGCCGGCGCCGGGCAGGTCGCTCAGATCTCGTAGCGCGAAATCGGCCAGAACATCCGCCCAGTGCCGCAACGCCGCTTCGAGCCGTCGCACCTCGGCGGGCGAGGCGCCTTTCTGAGGGGCGAAGACGGCGGCGGCCCCATCCGGACCGAGCAGTGGGTTGGTTACGTCGCAGAGGATCTCGATGTCCGCAGACAGCAGAGCCTCGGGCGGTTCGATGCGCGCGATTCTGGGCAGCTTGGCACCCGAGGCCGGCTCGTCGAGCGTCGTTCCCGTTGCGTCGAGCAGCCGCCAGCCGAGCCCCTGCAAACAGCCCGCCCCACCATCTACGGTGGCCGACCCGCCGACACAAAGGGTCAGGTGGCGACAGCCGGCGTCGAGCGCCGCCCGCAGGAGTTGGCCGGTGCCGTAGCTGGTGGTTCGCGTCGCGTCACGTTCACCGGGGCTCAGCAAACACAGCCCGGAAGCTTCCGCCATCTCGACAATGCCGGCGTTATTCTCGCGATCGAGCCACCAGCGTGCCGTGCGCGCACGGCCGAGCGGATCATGCACGCCGGCGGTCTGCACCTGCGCCGGCAGTGCGTGCGCGAGCAGACGGCCGGTCCCTTCGCCGCCGTCGCCGAGCGGACAGCAGGTCACCTCGGCATCGACAGCGGCAGCGCGTAGGCCGGCGGCGAGGGCCGCGGCAACTTCGCGCGCATCGAGCGCGTCCTTAAACTTGTCAGGTGCGATGAGAACTCTCACTTGACTTGCTCGAGGTCGCCCTCTGCGTCGCGGCCGGGACTCTTGAATCTCGTAAAGCCGCGTTTGGACGGCGCCCGCAGAAACTCGACCAGCCTCCGGCCGGGATCGGTCTTGACCGTCTCTGCGACTTGCTCGACCGCCTCGCGGAACAGCAGGCCCGATCGGAAAAGCAGCTTGTACGCCGCACGGATTTCCAGACGTTCTTCGCTGCTCAAACCCGCCCGGCGCAAGCCGACCAGATTCGGGCCCACCACTCCGTCCGATGTAACCATCATGAATGGTGGTACGTCGCAGATCACGCGGACGCCGGCGATCATGGTCATCTCACCAACGCGCACAAACTGGTGAATCCGTGCGGTCCCGGAGAAAAATGCCCGATTACCCACATGAACGTGCCCCGAGAGCAATGTTGCGTTCGCGAGAATCACGTCGTCACCCACCACGCAGTTATGCCCGACGTGCGCCGTCGACATCAGGTACACCCGCTTGCCAACGACGGTCGTCGATTCCGCCATCGTGCCGCGGTGGACCGAGGCCCCTTCGCGAATGGTGGTCTCGTCGCCGATCTTGGTGTAGCTGGGCGCCCCGCCCCACTTGAGGTCCTGCGGGTGATGCCCCACCACGGCAAAAGGGTGAATCTGGCAGCGCTGCCCGAGCGTAGTTCCCTGGGATATATATGCGTGCGGGTAAATCTTCGTGCCCGCACCGATCTTAACGCCGGCTTCGACAATGGCGTAGGCGCCGATGTCGGCGGCGGGATCGATTTCGGCGTGTTTGTCTACGATTGCGGTAGGGTGAATCGGCATGACGGCACTCGCCTTCTCCGCTCGCGTTCCGCCAGACGGCACGGGCTGATTCGGTCTGCCTTTCTGCCCGGGTACCGGCCGCCGCGCTCCGCGCATGCGCTGGCCGGGTCAGGGCTCGTCCTCCGGGTCCTCGAACGTCGCGCCCTCAAGTGCCAACGCCATGGATTGTGCGACGGCTTTGTCGATCAGCCGCTTCATTTCGCGGACCGCCTCGCGCAAACCGACGAAGATGGCGCGAGCGACGATGCTGTGCCCGATGTTGAAGTCGGCAAACCCGCCCAGCGCCGCCACCGGCCCGATGTTGCGGTACGTCAGGCCATGGCCGGCGTGTACAACCAGGCCGTGGTCATGACCGACATCGATGCCGCGGGACAAGGCCTCGAGCGCTGTTTCGCGCGCCCGCTCGCTCTTCGCGTTCGCATAGGCCCCCGTCCAGAGCTCCACCGCATCAAACCCGCATTTCGCGGAGGCGATGATCTGGGCTTCTACGGGCTCGACAAACGCGCTCGTCTCGATCCCCGCTCGCTTCAGCTTCTGCACGGCCGGCTTGATCCGGGCACCCAGTCGCACGACGTCCAAGCCCCCCTCGGTGGTGATCTCCTCCCGCTTCTCGGGAACCAGCGTGCACTGGTCCGGCTTCAACCTCTGCGCGATCTTGACGATGCCGGGGTTGATCGACATTTCCATGTTCAACTTGGCCGCCACGGTGCGTTTGAGCAGCTCTGCGTCGCGGTCGGTGATGTGCCGCCGGTCTTCGCGCAGGTGAAACGTAATCCCGTCCGCCCCGCCCAGTTCGGCCTGGACGGCGGCCCAGACCGGGTCAGGCTCGTCGGTCTTACGCGCCTCGCGAACCGTGGCCACGTGATCGATATTAACGCCGAGCTTGATCATGATCGCACCTACTCCTTTCAAGCCCGGTATGGTAGCGGCTGGCCGCCTGCGGCTAAAGTCCGCCCCAGCCGCGGCGCGATTCCAAAAAAAGTCCAAGCTTGGAAGCGCAGTGGCGTCCCGGCGACGGTATGCTACCAGCGCCAACGCGTGAAAGGGCCCGGCCATGGTGTTGCTGACCTACTTCGTCTGGGGACCGGCGACGTTCGTCGTAATGCTCATCGCCGGCCTGCTGCTGGTGCTGGGCGCGCTGCTTCTCGGCGGCTCGAGCCGTAAGCGAAAGAAAGCGTGCGGCGAGCACACGTGCGAGAAGTGCGGGCATGCCAACCGAGCGAATGCCAGGTTCTGCGCGCGGTGCGGACACGATTTGCATGAGACGATCTCCTGATTCCTGAGCGAGGGCATAGCGATGGCAATCACACCCCCCCCACCGTCCGGAGCAGCGCAACCGTGGCGCGAGGGCGTGCCCCAATTACCCAAAATACCAGGCCGGGTCCTACTACTGGGCCTGATCCCGCTACTGGTGATCCTGGGCGTGTGCTACTGGTGGTTCGTGCAGCGCGTCGAGGTCGGGCCAGAGGAGGTCCTGGTACTGGTCCGTAAGGTCGGGAAGGATTTGCCTGCGGAGGCGGAGACGCAGGTGATCTTGTATCCCGAGCTGCTCAAGACGCTCGACGAGCCGCCGGACTCGACGCGATACAAGGGTATCCTCTACGAACCGAAGCCCCCGACGCGCTATTTCTACGATCCGTTCTTTTGGGAGCGCCGCCTCGTCAAGGCGCCGACCATCCAAGAGGGCGAAATCGGCATCAAGATCCGCAAGTACGGCAAGCCGCTGCCCGCCGGCAAGACGGTCGCCACGGAGCCCGACGAGCGGGGACCCTTGGCCGAAGTCCTCACGCCGGGGCGCCATTACGAGATCAACCCGCTCGCCTACGAAGTCAAGAGCGTCAAGCCGGTTTTCATCCCCGAGGGACACATCGGTGTGCAAACGCTCTATGCCGGTGAGCCGGCGGAGAACCCCAATCGTTACATCGTTGAGAAGGGCCAACGCGGGGTGCAGCCGGACGTCCTGCCCCCGGGAATGTATTACAACAATCCCTACGTGCGCCGCATCAAGCTGATCGACGTGCGCAGCCACACAATTGATCTGCGCGACGAGGAAGCCATCCGCTTTCCGTCGAACGACAGTTTCGAGATCCTGATCGAAGGCACGGTCGAGTACGCGATTCGGCAGGATATGGCGCCCTACGTCATGACCGCGATCGGCGATCACGACGACATCAAGGACAAGATCATCCTGCCGAATGCCAAGTCGCTCTCGCGGATCGAAGGGTCGAAGCTGGTGGCCCGCGAGTTCATCTCGGGCGAGGCGCGGGCCGCGTTCCAGAAGCGCGTCTTCGAAGGGCTCCGCGAGCAATGCTACACGCAGGGCATTGAGATTCGCGCCGTGCTGTTCCGCCGCATCGAGCCGCCGGGCGCGATCGCCGACCCGATCAGCGATCGGCAGGTGGCCGAGCAGCAGGTTCGCCAGTACGAGAACGAAATCAATCTGGCGGATTCGCAGGCCAAGCTGGTCGAGCAGGAGGAAATGCAGAAGCAGAACCAGGCCATCGGCCAGGCCAATCGCGAGGTGGTGACGCTGACCAAGCAGGCCGAGCAGGGGAAGGCCGTCGCCCTGACCGAAGCCAACAAACGCCTCGAAGTCGCCAAGCTCGATCTTGAGGCCGCCAAGGAAACCGCCGCCGCTCTCATGGCCCGCGGCGAAGCGAAAGCCGAGGTGATTCTGCTCGACTACGAGGCGCAGGCCAAGCCGCTGCGCGACGCGATCAGCGCTTTCGGCGGCGGCGACACGTACGCGCAATACTTCTTTTACCAGAAGCTCGGGCCGGCGCTGAAGTCGGTGCTGGCCAGTACTGAAGGCCCCTTCGCCGACATCTTCCGTGCGCTTTCGCACGTGGAGGGAGCCGCCGTCGACCGGGCTGCGGCGCAACCAGAGTAGCAGTGCTATTCGAACGAAGGCCAATCCGCCTTCGACGGAGTAAGAGCAATGAAACTGGCGCGAACAATCAGCGGAACAATCGGCGCAGTCCTGATCCTCAGCGGAGTGGTCCTGGCGATCGTCTGGTCCAGCTTCCGTATCTACATCAGGCCCGGCGAGATGGTTGTGCTCATCCGCAAAAGCGGCGACCCGTTGCCGCCGGGACAGAAGATCGCTGAGCCCGGCCAGCGGGGCATTCAGCGCGACACGCTGGGGCCCGGGCGCCACTTTCGCAACCCACTCTCCTGGGAGTGGGAGAAGCACCCGCTTGTGAAGATCCAGGCGGGCGACCCGAGCACCTGGCGGGTGGTCTGGCCCAAGGACGACCCTTACGCCGTCCCCAAGCTTGAGGGCGAGTGGCCCAAGGTCGGCATCGTCACCCGTCTCACGGGCAAGCCCTGGACCGGGGAGAGCGAAGTCGTCGATGAAGGCTACCAGGGCATTCAGCGGAAGGTCCTCACGCCCGGCGTGTACCGCCTCAATCCGTACATCTACAAGGTGGAGCCGATCGACGCCGCCGTCGTCCCGCTCGGCTGCGTCGGCGTGGTCACGTCGCAACTGGGCGAGATGCCCGGCGTCGAGATCGTCAAGGAAATGAGCATCGGGCCCGACGGCGAGCCGGTCGAGGGCCGGCCCAAAGTCGTGCAGAAACTTGCCGAAGAAGGGCAGCGCGGTGTCCTCGAGGACATCCTGCCGCCCGGAATTTACTACCTCAACCCGTACGTCCACAAGGTGAAGTTGGTTCAGATCGGCTACAATCAGATCTCGCAGCTCAAAACCGAGGACATTCGCGAGAACATCACGTTTCCCGCCGCCGACGGCTTTACTATCGAGGTCGAGGTCACCGTCGTCTGGGGCCGGCATCCCGAGTACGCCCCGGAGATGATCAACCGTTTCGGCGACGTGGCCAAACTGAAGCAGATCATCCTGAGCCAGATTCGCAGCATTTGTCGCAACATTGGCTCGGAGTACGAGAGCACCGACTTCATCCGCGGCGAAAAACGCGCGCTGTACCAGCAGGCGGTTACTGAGACCTTGCAGCGCGTCGCGAAGGAACGCGACATCGAGATTCTGATCGCGCTGATCCAGAACATTGAAGTGAAGGGCGGTACTGCGGTGACCGGCGAAGAGATGGACCTGAAGGGCACGATCCAGCGGGGCTACATCGCCCAGGAGCAGGAGCTGACCAGGCAGAAGCAGCGCGAGCCGGCCGAGAAGCGGGCCGAGCTCGAGACGGCGCAAGTGCAGATCGAGATCGCCCGCGAGCAGATCACTGCCGAGACCCGCAAAAAGACCGCCGAGATCCTCGCCGAGGGAAAGAAAAAGGCCGAGGAGATCGACGCCCAGCGTGACCTGGAGGTCGCCCGCATTGAAAGGCAGATCGCCCAGCTCGACGCCGAAAAGACCCGCGTGCTCGGCAAGGCCAACGCCCGCGTTGAGGAACTGGCGAATCAGGCCGAAGCCGACGGCAAACGCCTGATGATCGAAGCCTTCGGCACGGGCCGTACGTTTAACCTGTACACGTTCGCTGAGAATTTCGACCCGGAGAGCATCCGGCTGATCTTCGCCGGCGAGGGTACCTTCTGGACCGACCTGAGCCGCCTGCAAGACGCCGCGGCCCTGGAATTGCTGCGGTCATCCGGCCAGCCGAAAGAGAAGACGTCGCCAGGCAAGCAATAGCAAGAAGTAGGTCGGGTCCACAGACCCGACATCTCCATCAGGCGCGGAGGTTGCCGTGGCTCCGGCAAGACACGTTGACCCGATGGTCTGTGCCCGTTGCGGCACGGGACTCGATTACGTCGGCACGAAAAGCTCCCACGAGGGCAGGCGCTGGGGGTTTCTGGGCGAAATCGGCGAACTCTTCCTGAATCGCGAACACTTCGACGTCTACTGCTGCCAGCGTTGCGGGCGCATCGAACCGTTTGTGGACGGCATCGGCGAGGAATTCCCCCCGCACTGACTACCGTTCAAAGCATCACAACGAGTTGACGGGCCGCGTGCTATTCGCGGTCCGGTACGGTAACCGCGCGCAGGTCGGCCAGGAGCCTGCGGATCTCGGCGTGGACGGGCTCGCATTGGCGAACCACCAGGGCACCGTTGAGGATCTGGAGGTAGCCGACGCCCCCGCCGTTGTCCACCCAGGTGTCCGGCTCGATGGCGTTGGTGAGCAGTGTGATCAGCTCCTCCTCGGCATGCTCGGCACAGGATCGATCGAGGTCCACGCTGGCGACGCGGCCGGGTACACCGGCCGGTCCGCCCGCGCCGCCACCTGGAGGCATCATTCCAGGCGCCGTCCCCGGCCGTCTCCCAGCGGGGCCGGGCGCTCCGCCGGAGAGCCCGCCGCCACGCGGGGTCGATCCAGCTCGCATTGTGGCGCGCCGGCCGACGGACGCGGTCGGCTCATCTGCCCTCTCGGCGATCGCTGCATGGATTTCACGCACGTCGTAGACTTCCGTCGTGGTGCGCCGTTGGAGAACTTCGCGGGTCGAGATGATCAGGACGTTGTCGAGAACCGCGTAATCCAGGTCGGCCTCGGCGAATTCGTCGACCGCCAGCCGCAGGGCACACTCGGCGGTCACGTTGCGCAGGCTCATGCTGAGCGGGACATCGCGCTGGATACCGGCGCTTTCGAGTTGACGCCACTGCACGTGCAGGTTGATCTTCATAAAGGTATTGAGCCAGTCGAGCACCTGATCGAGCGGTGCATCCTCGAAGTCGATTTCGCCGATGTTGGTCGCCAGCGCTCGCCGGATGCTTTGGCCTTCGGAAGTGTCTTGCGAAGTCTGGGCCTGATCCTCTGCTTGAGCCATGCTCGGGACTACCGCGCTCGGCGCGGTCGAGTCGGGTGAGAAAACGCTCAGCGCCAGGACCACAAAGCCAATGCATGCTGCCGCCATCGTCCCTTGCATGAGCCACCTCCGTCTTCGCTGGAGCTTACTGAAACGTGCCGCCAACTCGGCCGCATCGCCGAAATCATCCAGAACATGCAGAAGCGCTTCTTTGCGGCCGACTCCACCGGCCACTTCGTCCTCGAGGGCGTCTTCGAGATGGGCGCGCAGTTCCCGCCGAATCTCCTCGCGCTGCTGCGTATTGAGCCGCAGGAAACGCGAGAGCAGCGTGAGGTAAGCTTCGAAGTCCTCGTGCGACATCGCAACGCCCCACAGGCTCCGGCGACCGCCGCGCTCAGCAACTATCTCAAAACTCCATTTGGGGTGCCACTGGCGGCTCGTCCGCCAGTGCACGGGCAGGCAAGCTGCCCGTGGCATCTATGAAGCGGGTGTTGTCAAGCGTCCGGTACAAGGTT
>JBHHZX010000062.1:0-13489 GCA_046758265.1 Phycisphaerae bacterium | reverse complement strand
CAGTCTACGTCGGGCACGGAGACCCGACGCTACAACCCGCAATTAAGAGCGTGACGGACCACTAGAGCCCTGCCGTCTTTACGCCGGACTGGGTAGCGCACCCGCTTCTTCGTCGGGCGGCTGCTCGACCGGACGGGCGACGGGAGGTGGCTCGGCCTGACGGCGTTCCTGCTCCGACGCGATCAAATCCGCCACCGTCGGCCGATCCAGCGTTTCACCGCGGAGCAGCGCCCGCACTTCGTCGCCGTCCAGCGTTTCGTATTTCAACAGCGCCTGCGCCGCCGCTTCGAGCTTGTCGCGGTTCTCCTGCAAGAGCCGGCGGGTCGCCTGGTACGCCTCGTCCACGATCCGCTTGACCTCCTCGTCGATCGTTTCCGCCGTCTTGGTCGCTACCTCTTTGTTGAAGTTGAGCTCGAACATTCCAAGATGGGGCGTATCGTCGCCGTAATACACGAACCCCAGCCGTTCGCTCATGCCCCAATCAGTGACCATACGGCGGGCGAGTTGGGTGACCTGGCGGATGTCGCCTTCGGCGCCGGAATTGGTGTCATGGCCGAGCGTTTCTTCGGCGATTCGACCGGCGCAGAGCACCCGCAGCGTCGCCTCGACGTAGGAGCGGTTGACGGTCATGCGGTCCTTCTCGGGCAGCGAGAACGTCGCCCCGCCGTAGGGACCGCGCGGGATGATGCTGACCTTGTGGACCGGGTCGGCGTCTTTGAGTAGCGACTGCACCACGGCGTGTCCGGCCTCGTGGTAGGCCGTCAGCTCGCGATCCTTGTCTTCGATGACGCGGCTGCGCTTGGCCCGGCCCCAGCGGGTCTTGTCGCGGGCCTCTTCCAGGTCGTCCAGATCGACGGCCTCCTTGCTGGCCAGCGTCGCCAGCAGGGCCGCCTCATTGATGATGGCGGCCAGGTCGGCGCCGCTGAACATCGGCGTGGCGCGCGCCAGGCGTTGCAGCTTGGAATCGACCGGAGTCTGGAGCTTAACGTTCTTGGCGTGGACCTTGAGGATTTCGAAACGCCCCTTCACGTCCGGGAGCGGCACGTAGACCTGGCGGTCGAAGCGCCCGGGCCGGACCAACGCCGGGTCGAGCACGTCCGCGCGGTTGGTCGCCGCGATGACGATCACCTGATCGCTGCTTTCGAAGCCGTCCATCTCGACGAGGATGGCGTTGAGCGTCTGCTCGCGCTCGTCGTGTCCGCCACCACCAAAGCCCTGTCCCCGCCGCCGGCCGACCGCGTCGATCTCATCGAGGAACACGATGCAGGGCGAGTTGTCCTTCGCCTGACGGAACAGATCGCGGACGCGCGAGGCCCCGACGCCGACGAACATCTCGACGAAGTCCGACCCGCTGATCGAGAAGAACGGCACGTCGGCCTCACCGGCGATGGCCTTGGCCAGCAGCGTCTTGCCGCAACCGGGCTCGCCCACCAGCAGAACCCCCCGCGGAATCCGCCCGCCCAGCCGCTCGAAGCGCTTCGGGTTCTTCAGGAATTCGACGATCTCGTGGACTTCTTCCTTGGCTTCGTCGACGCCGGCGACGTCGCCGAACGTGATGTGCGTGTGCTCTTTGGTGGTGATGCGATGGCGGCTGCGCCCGAAGTTCCCGAGCATCCCCGCCCCGGCCCCCGTCTGCCGCAACTGCCGGAACAGCAGGAACCAGATCAGCGCAAAGAGCAGCAGCCACGGGATGGTCTGGATCAAGACGGCGAAGAGAATGCTCGTATTGTGCTTGTCCCAGATCTCGACCTTGTTGCCGGGCGGTGACTCCGTCTCGACGAGCTTCTCAAATTCGCCGTAGTTTTCGACGATACCCGAGCGTTTGACCCGGACCGTATCGGTGTCCGGGTCGGCCAGGGGCCTGTGGAGCTTGAGCTCGAGCGTGCTCTCGTCGCGAATGGTGATCGACTCGATGTCGCCGTTTCGTAGCAGCGTCCTGAACTCGGTATTCGAGATCTCGGGGTGGCCGCTCATGTTCTTGTTGAACAAAACCAGCAGCATCAGCCCGAGACCGAGAATGATAATCCAACTGAACGCACCGCGCGACACGCGCGGTGGAAGCTTCGGGCCCTCGCCCTTCCCACCGCCGTTTTCGCGTGGCGGCTGACGTTGTGGATTGTCCTGGTTCGGCATGCGGTTCACGCCCTTTTTCAGTCCCGGCAGAGCAGGCAGAACTGGCCGTCCTTACCATTCATTGTACATTTGGGCGACGATTCTGGCCGCCAGGTCGTCGACTCCTTTCTGTTGGGCGAGCTTCTCGGTCTCGCCGGCCGGGGGCAGATAATCGCCCGCCTGGAGCAGCAAGGGCCTGTCCATCAGCACCCGACCGGTGCGCTGGTCTTCCCACTGCACCCGCACCACCAGGGTCATCTGCTTGTCGCGCGGCTGCCGCGAGCGGAAATCCGGTGCGAACGCGGCCTGCCGCTCCTCAAGCACTTCTCCCCTCAATATCGTATCCGCCTTTTCCTTCGGGGCGACTCGATAAGGCGTATCGGTGGCGATTCTTTTCTTGACCGCTTCGGTCAGCATGAATTCCAGGTCGCGGCGAAACTCACGCGATTCGAACATCTGGACATGGACGGTCTTCACGTCCGTCCGAAAAAGCTGGTCCGAGCCGTACCCGCAGCCGGTTGTACCGCACAGCGCCGCCAACCATCCCAACGCCCAGAAATGGCGGTTCACGGTTGCGCCTCCTCCTCGGGCAACTCGGCCCCCAGCGCCCGCAGCCGGCTCTGCGCCTCGGCGGCAGCGAGCGTGTCGGGCCAGTCTTTCAGGATCAGCCGATAATAAAACTCCGCTGCCCCCGTCTGCTTCGTCCGTTCATACCAGCGGGCGATGTCCAGATCTTTTTCCGCCCGCTGCTGCCGGATGCCTTCCAGCCGCGTAGCCACTTGCTCCCGCTCGGCGTAGCCTGGAAACGTGCTGTGTACCTGGCGGTAGCGCACCTGCGCGTCGAGCAGGGCCCGGTCGTCGAACCTGATCCCGGGGAACGCCGCCTCGGCCGCCTCCGCGCCACGCAACATGGCCAACTGCACGTAGCGGCCGTTGGGGTATTCGCGCGTGAGGTTGACGTATTCGTCCTCGGCCAGATCCATGTCGCCGACGTCGAAGAAGTAATCCGCTTTGAGCTTGAGCGCGGCCTCACCGAGTCGCGTGCCCGGTACCCGCTCCCAGATGCGGTCGAGGATCTCGATCCCGTCGTCGTAGGCCGGCAGCCGCAAAATCTTCCAGGCGATGCGCTTTTCCCCCGACAAGAACGCGCGGGCCACATCCATCTCGCGGCGTAGCGCCTTGTAGAACAGCTCGCCGGCCGTGTTCTCGGCGACGACCTCGTAGCTTTCGTAGGCCTGGTAGAAATGCCGGCGTTCAAATTCCGCCTCGCCCAGCAGGTACAGGCCTTCAAAGTAGCGCTCGTGCTCGGGGTGTTCCTTGGTCCATTCTTTCAGAAGTTTGTACGCCTTGCCGTACTGGCCCTCGGCCAGCCGTCGCCGCGCGCCATCGAGCGTATCGGCGGGCGCGACCTCCTCCTCTACGGGCTGCTCGAGCCACTCGTCCGACTCGGGGTCGAGCACTTGGCGTTCGCGGTACTGCTCCTCCTGGGCCCACGCCGACGGCGCAACGGCCGCCAGCAGCAAATGCCCGATCACGCAAACCGTGACGTTAGTATACCTTGGCGTAAGCATGGAGGGATTATAGGTCGTACGTGGCAGGGGGACAACGTACCAGACGGCTCGGTCCGCCGGGCTGGCGGGTCAACTCGGGCCGGCAGGTGTTTGCGGGAACACCTTCCAACAGGTGCATTCGTATTCACGCGCCGGCTCCGGCGAGGCGCGGCACCTGCGCCCGACACGTCGGATCGTGATGGCCGAGTTCGCAGCGCGGATGAGACACACACCCCGCCGAGCGGTTCGCAGGTCGCCGCCCCGATCGCCACTTCCTTGGACTCGCGGTCAACGATGATAATCGACCAGGTTGCCCGCGCCGACGACGCCCCGGCCAGCAGGGAAGTGAGCAAAACTGCCCGGCAAGATACTCGAATTGACATCTTTTCGACCTCCGGGTGCGGGACGCGCGTCTGTGGCTCGCTTTCATTATAGCGAAACCCGCCACGTTCCCGCGGGCGTCTTCGGAGACGGGTCGCCCGTCCACCGACGCCTCATGCGTGCCAAACCCCATTCCAAATGTCGCGAGGGACTATAATGTCGTGACGAGTGACTTCCGGTTAGGATTGCAGCCTGAGAAGAATTCGCCGCAGCCGACGAATAAGGCGGGCGGAATCACGAAGACGTGTTTGGGAGAAGCGCCCCTCTATCAGGAGATCGAACATGAGCCAGTTGCTACGAAAGTACGTCGGTCGGATGTTGTTGGTCATCGCAACGACCTTCCTGCTGCCGCAATCCGCCTTGGCGGCCAAGAAAGTCCTGCGACTGCGGTTCGATGGGCCGGTGCTCGAAGCACCCGACGAGAACGCGCAATTCTTCAGCATGCTCTTCGGCGGGAGCGAGGTGAAGACGCTTCGCGAGTGGGTGCGCGCGATTGAAACGGCTGCGGATGACAAAGAGATTTCCGGCATCGCCATGATCGTGGAACAGCCGCAGCTCGGTTTCGCGCAGATCGAGGAAGTGGCCCGAGCGCTGCAGGCCTTTCGCGACACGGGTAAGGAGGTCTACTGCTACATGGACTATGCCGGCAACGGGGGCTACGCCCTGGCGTGCGCCGCCGATCACATCACGCTGGCCGAGTACAGCGTGCTTGGCGTCATCGGCCTGCACGCGGAGTTGGGGTTCTACAAAGGTCTGCTCGATAAGATCGGCGTCGAGGCCGACCTGATGCATTGCGGGGCGTACAAGAGCGCTCTCGAGCCGTTCACCCGCACCGAGCCGAGCCCCGAGGCCGCCGAGAACGTCAATTGGCTGCTGGACGGGATTTACGACCGCTGGATCGGGATGATCGCCAAGGGTCGCGGGCTCTCGGTCGAGCAGGTCAGGGCGCTGGTGGACCGCGCCCCATTGGAGGCGGAAGAGGCACTCGAGCACAAGCTGGTCGACAAGGTCGGCTCGTTTACCGACTTCAAGCAGATGATTCACAAGGAATTCGGCAAAGACGTCGAGGTCGTCAAGAAGTACCCGCGCAAGAGAAGGTTTGATGTGGACATCGATACGTCCAACCCGTTCGCGATGTGGAATCAGATGTTCGAGATGCTCACGGAGCTCTTCCAAGAGATTGAGAAAGAGCCGGAGCCCGGCATCGGCCTGATTTACATCGAGGGCTTGATCACGGTCGGCAAGAGCGACGCCGGCCCCTTCGGGGGCGGTGGGTTCGCCGGCAGCACGACGATCCGGGCGGCCTTCGAGAAGGCCCGCGAGGACGACAACATCAAGGCCGTCGTCGTCCGCGTCGATTCGCCCGGCGGCTCGGCTATCGCCAGCGACATCATGTGGAAGGCCGCCACCCGCTGCGCCGCCGAAAAGCCGCTCATCGTCAGCATGGGGAACGTCGCCGGCAGCGGCGGCTACTACGTCTCCATTCCCGGCGACACCATCTTCGCGGAGGAGATGACGATCACCGCTTCGATCGGCGTCGTTGGCGGCAAGTTCATCTGGAAAGAGCTGATGGAAGACAAGCTCGGCATCACCACCACCGAGTTCGATCGCGGCAAACACGCCGGCCTGATGAGCATGAATCGGAAGTGGACCGAGAGCGAACGCGAGTGGATGACCCGGTACATGAACTCGGTCTACGAACAGTTCAAGGGCCGCATCAGGCAGTCGCGCGGCGAGCGCATCAACGGCGATCTGGAAGACATGGCCGGCGGACGCGTCTATACCGGCAAACAGGCGGTCGAACGCGGGCTCGTGGACAAGATCGGTGGTCTCTCCGACGCGATCGAGCTTACCGCCAAAAGGGCTGGCTTGGACGAGTACGAAATCTACGTGCTGCCGGAGCCGAAGGATTTCGGCGACTTGCTGGCGATGCTGATGGACGAGGACGTCGAAGACGAGTGGGAAATCTCGGTCGGGCCGCGTCTGACTTCCGACCCGCTGCTGGGCAGCGCGAACCCACTGCTGCAAGCCGCTGGGCCGCTGCTGCGCGGCCTGGCGCCCGAGCGCTTGCGCAACATCGAGCGCAGCCTGCAAAGTCTGCTCATCCTCAACCGCGAGCGCGTCGGCTGCTTTATGCCGTTCGACCTGACGATTCGATAAGTCCAGTAAGCACAGGTCTCGCTTCGCTCGAGGTGTGCTACCTTCTGTAGCGGTGGGAGGCGTAGGGTCCGCTGTGCGGACCATCCATGTGTGCGCATCCAATTGGTCCGCATAGCGGACCCTAACTGCGTACGTCCGGCACGCGGCCGGACGCTACACTGTGTCTACTCGCCGGCAAGACGGGCTTTTTCCGCGGTCGAGAGACTGGCGTAAAGGAGCATGTTTCGGGCGACGCGTAGCGCGCTGTCCGGGTCGTAGCCGCGGCAGTCGAACGCTTGCGTGCCCAGCAGTCCGACGCTGATGTCCAGCGACGAGTGAATCACTACCGCCCGCTTGCCCAATTCGTACACCTTCAGTGGCGGCAGCCGGCGACCGCGCCCGGGCCGGCGTACCGACCGCCGATATCCCACCGTGTCGAGGCGTACCGCGCCGGGGAGGCCCTGGCCGGTCAGGATGGGGGAGGTCGGCGGCAGCCGCCTGGGTGGCACCTTCAGCAGGTCGGTCAGTTGTTCTTCGAGCGCTTCGATGAACGCCGGCGAGCCGCCTGCCGCGTCGGCGAGCAGCGTCCCGCCGTCGGTGAGGAAGCGACGCAGGCCGGAAAGCTCGGCCGGACTCAGCGTGAACTCCCGCGTGCCGGTGAGGTGCGCCACCTTGAAGTCCAGCAGTACGGTCGAGTCCAAGGACACGCCCGGCACGGCCACGAGTCGCGTGGCGGTGCTGTTGTTCATGTAGGTTGCCAGGCGCTTCCAGCCGTACGGCTCGACGTTCCAATCCCCGTCGTACTTTATGCGGGCCACCTCGATCGTCTGCTTGATCTCAACGCGCTCCAGCGGAATGGTCGGCGTCTGAAGACGGCTGTGAATCGCCGTCTTGTCGGTCGCGTAAAGGTACACGTTGCAGCCGAGCCGGAACTCTGTCGGCGTACGGCGAACCTGATATCTGTTCCACGTGGCGCCGATGTCTTCGGTCGTCAGCAGCAGTAGCGTGCGCGCGCCGTTGTGGACTTCGATCATTTCAGACGGCTTGGCGATGGAAAACTGCACCTGCCCGGTGAACAGCGGATGGGTGCGCGGCAGCTTGCGCAGCGGGTACTCGGGGAAGAGTTCGCCGGCCAGTGACCGGATGGCGCGAGAAAACTCATCTCCCTCCTCCTGAGCGACCGCAAAGATCATTCCGCCGCGCAGGCAGTATTCGCGCAGGCGCTCGACCTGATCGTCGTCGAATTCCCAATGCGTCCGCCCGCTCAGGTACAGCACGGGCGCTTCCAGCAGGTCATCGAGCGTGCCGTCCAGCGAGACGATCTGCCAGTTCAGCAGCTTTTCAAACACATGCTCGGCGTAGCGGGTCAACCCAGCCACGTCGCGCAAGTAGTTGTTCCAGTCGTCGCCGTGTTCGAGCTTGTTGAACAGCAGGGGGGCGCGCCCGTGGCAGAGAAACATCAGCGCGAAGCACGTATCGCGCAAGCCGCTTTTCCAGCCGCCATCCTGTCTCTGGTCGGCCAGCAGGTCCGCCGCCCCGATCCGGAACCAGTCGCGCCCGCGAAAGTACTTGCGTCCGCTGGCGTGGCCCGCCCGCTCGACGCCGTAAAGGTAGTAATACTTCCATTGCCGGCTGCCGTGGGGATTGTCAGGTGTGAATTCCCGGCCAAACCAGTCGAGGCCGCGATCGATCGCCTCGACGACGTCCTGCGCTCTTTTGTGGCTCGTGCGGGCGTGCACGCGGTCGAGGACGACATGCAAGCAGGCGAGACCGGCCGCAGTCATGCTGCCGGTGCTCGCCTTGTCGTCTTGGTATGTCCAGCCGCCATCCGGCCTTTGTTCCTTCATCCAGTGCGCTTCAATGAGCTTCCAATAGTCGTTTAGCCCTTCGACTCGCGCCCCCGCTTCGGTCGCCATCCAGACCCCCAGCACGCCGAACTGGCTGTTCGAGTTGTCGTACCAGGGGCTGCGGGTTTCCTGCGTCGATAGATAGCCGTACGCACCGGCGTGCTCGGACCCGGACGGATGGATGGCGCGCACCAGCCACCGCAGGTCCTCCCCAAGCCGGCGGCGATATTTGTCACCCGGAACCAGCGCGAACACGTGTGCCCGCACGCCGCGCGTGTACGTGGCCTTCATGGGCTGCGCGGCCAGCCACTCAAGCGAGGCAGTCATGTCGTCCTGGCGGGGGTCCTCGTCGGCGTAGAGCAGCGCGAGCAACGCCAGGGCGGAATCACCGGCCCAATACTTATCCCCGGTGTTGTCGCCGCGCTCCCAGTGACCCTGCTCGTTGCGCCTGGACTTGAGCCATTCGACTGCTCGGACAATCGCGGTCTCGACGTTTTCGTCGCTCGCGGGGACTTCGTCCGCCCACCCCGACGGGGCAATGATCGGGACCAATAACGTCGCGAGCGCGCGGCCCGTCCGAGAAAGTCGCTGGTCACGCCGACCAGCTACCGCGCGGTCGGCGCAGGGGGTCGACAGTGCCTTCGACTCGATTGACCCTATCATCGTAACTGCCTAGAATCACGCGACTAAGGTAAGACTCCAAAGCGAAGGCCACGGCTGGCGGAAGGCTCGTTTGTGTCGGATACGCCGGAAGATAGCCAAATCTGTCGGATGTTGGTAGAGCGCAACCTTGTGAGCCGGGATGAAGTCCGGGAAGCAACGGCACGACAGCGCCAGTTCGCTTCCGACGGTCGCCAACGCCCGATCGGCGAAATTCTGATCGACCTGGGGTTCCTCACACGCACGCAACTTAATCGGGTCCAAGGCGATAGCGATGATTCGGGCGGACGGCCGGCCCAGCAGCTCCCTGGCTATCAGCTCCAACGGAAGATCGGCGCCGGGGCGATGGCCGTCGTGTACAAAGCCAGGCAACTCAGCCTCGACCGAACCGTCGCGGTCAAGGTGCTGCCCAAGCGCCTCAGCAGGAATGCCGAGTTCGTCGAGCGCTTCTATCGCGAGGGCAAGGCCGCCGCGGCGCTGAACCACAACAACATCGTCCAGGCGATCGACGTTGGCGAAGCCGGGGGCTACCACTTTTTTGTGATGGAGTATGTCGAAGGCAGCACTGTCTATGACGAGCTGGCCGGCGAGACGGTGTACGAGGAAGCCGAAGCCATCCCCATCATTCGTCAGGTGGCCGAGGCCCTGTACCATGCCCATGAGCGCGGCATCATCCACCGTGACGTGAAGCCCAAAAACATCATGCTTACCAGGGGCCGCCTGGTAAAGCTGGCCGATATGGGGCTGGCCCGCGCCGCGTCGGACGTGGAGGCGGCGATGGCCGAGGCCGGCCGAGCCTACGGCACACCATACTACATCAGCCCCGAGCAGATTCGTGGCGAGGTCAACATTGACCGTCGGGCGGACATCTATTCGCTGGGTGCGACCTTCTATCACATGGTGACCGGTCGCGTACCGTTCGAGGGGCCGACACCGTCCGCGGTGATGCACAAGCACCTCAAGGAGTCGCTCACTCCGCCGGACCACCTCAATATGCAGCTCACCGCCGGCTGCGCGGCTACGATCGAAAAAATGATGGCCAAGCGCCGCGACGAGCGCTATCCGAGCTGCAAGGAACTTCTGATAGATCTTGACCGGCTGGCCCGTGGTGAGCCGCCGCATTATGCCGAACAGTCGCTGGGGCAAGACCTGTTCGCCACCCTGGCCCGGGGTGAGGCCCAGGACATCACGCCAGACGAGGGCACCTTGTGGCGCGGCGGCTTGCCGCTGGCGGCCACGATCGTGCTGGGCCTGATCGCCGCCCTGAGCATCCTGGTGAACATCATCCTCGTCGCCACGCGGCCGTAGAGGCGCACAGTTCTCGCCCTGCTTTGAGCGCCCGACAAGTGCAGATGGGTTGAACGATCACTCGGGTGGCGGCCGTCGAGGCGCACAGTAATGGCTGCAAGGCCCACCAGACGACGCGGGGGAAGCGCACTTCTCGCACAGAGGCAGTGGCCCCAACGCGCGATTCCCGTATCATGCATGGCCGCTAATATCAAGGTGGCGCGTACTGCATGGTAGTACGCTCACGGTTGTTCGAGGGTTTGCTGCGTATTCGGTCCATTGGAGGGACCGCTCTATGAAACAGAAGTACGTGTACTTCTTTGGGGCCGGCAAGGCCGAGGGCAAAGGTACGCAACGCGAGTTGCTCGGCGGCAAGGGGGCCGGGCTGGCCGAGATGACCAACATCGGGCTGCCGGTGCCGGCCGGGTTCACCATTACGGTCGACGCGTGCGAGTACGCGGATTCGCACGGAATGCAGTGGCCGGCGGGGATGGAAGCTGAGGTCCACCAAAACCTCGCCCGCCTTGAGAAGGCCTGCGGGAAGAAGCTCGGTGACGCCAACGACCCGCTGCTGGTCTCCGTTCGCAGCGGCGCGGCACGCTCCATGCCGGGCATGATGGAGACGATTCTCAATCTCGGGCTTTCCGACGTGTCGGTCCGCGGCCTGGCCGAAGCGACCGGCAACCCCCGCTTCGCGTGGGACGCCCATCGCCGCTTCCTCCAGATGTACTCCACCGTGGTCATGGGGCTCAACAAAGACGTCCTTGAGCAAAAGCTGCACGACCTCAAGCGGCGCGTCGGCGTGAAGCTCGACATGGACATCCCCGCCGACGCGTTGAGGGAGCTTTGCGACGCGTTCAAGCGTTTCTATCGCGCTCAGACCGGCGAAGAGTTCCCGCAAGATCCCTGGATGCAGCTCTGCGGGGCGATCAACGCCGTCTTTCGTTCATGGAACGCCGAAAAGGCCGTTACCTATCGTCGTGTCGAGAAGATCACTGACCTCAAGGGCACCGCCGTCAACGTCCAGCAGATGGTCTTCGGCAACATGAGCGACGACAGCGGCAGCGGCGTGTGCTTTACGCGCGACCCCAGCACCGGCGAAAACATTTTCTACGGCGACCTGCTGATAAACGCCCAGGGCGAAGACGTCGTGGGTGGCATCCGCACCCCGCTCAAGCTCTCCGATCTCAAGGCGAGCATGCCGGAAATGTATGAGCAGCTTTGTGCCATGCGGGCGATCCTGGAGATCAACTACGGCGAGATGCAGGACCTGGAGTTCACCTTCGAGCGCGGCAAGCTGTACATGTTGCAGTGCCGCACCGGCAAACGTACGCCGGCGGCGGCCTTCCGCATCGCGGTCGAACAGGCCACCCAGCCGCTGATGAGCAAGGCCGAGGGGCGCCGGCTAGTCCAAAAGGGTTACCTGCCTGCCAAACACAAAGCCGCTGCGAGCCAGCCGGTCATCACCAAGGACGATGCAATCGCCCGCATCACCGGCGAAGACATCGAACGCCTCTTCTACCCGGTCATCAGTTCCGACGTCGCCCGCGAGGAGCTCTTCGGCCGCAAGATCGCCGAAGGCATCAATGCCGTCCCCGGGGCCGCTTGCGGTCGAGTCGTCTTCACCGCGCATGAAGCCGAGGAGATGGCCGAAAACGGCGAAGACGTCATTCTGGTCCGTAAGGAGACCTCCCCGGAAGACGTGGGCGGGATGCAGGCGGCCAAGGGCATCCTGACCCAGACCGGCGGAAAGACCTCGCACGCGGCGGTGGTCGCCCGTGGCTGGGGCAAGTGCTGCATCGTCAGCTGCGAAGCGCTCGAGATCGACTACGACACCAAGCGCATGTCCGTCGACCGGCGCCTGATCCGGCAGGGCGACTACCTGACGCTGGACGGTTCCACCGGCGAGGTCTACATCGGTCAGCTCAACCTTGTGCGTCCCGAGCCGCCGGCCGAGTTTTACACGCTCATGGCTTGGGCCGACCGACGCCGACGTCTGAAGGTCCGCACCAACGCCGACACGCCGGAGGACTCGCGCAAGGCGCTCGAGATGGGCGCCGAAGGCATTGGCCTCTGCCGCACGGAGCACATGTTTTTCAAGACGGCGGCGCGACAACTGGCGATCCAGGAGATGATCCTGGCGAAGACCCGCGAGCAGCGCGTTGCGGCCTTGGATCGGTTGCTGCCGTTCCAGCGCGAGGATTTCATTGGCCTCTTCGAGGCAATGGATGGGCAGCCGGTCACGATCCGACTGCTCGATCCGCCACTGCACGAGTTCGTACCCAAGAGTCAGCACCAGGCCTACGCCTTGGCCGACCACACCGGTCGCTCTGTTGAAAGCATCCTGGCCCGGGTCGAGCAGCTACGCGAATCGAACCCGATGCTCGGCCACCGTGGATGCCGGCTCTGCATCACCTATCCCGAGATCCTGGAAATGCAGGTGCGGGCCATCATCGAAGCCGCCGTCGAGGTCATGAAGCGCGGCGGCAAGGTCGATCCCGAGATCATGATCCCGCTGACCATCGCTGCCAAAGAGCTGCAAATTCTCGTCGATCGCACCCGCGCGGTCGCCGACGCGATCATCGAAGAGTCCGGCGTCAGCCTGAACTACCTGGTCGGCACGATGGTCGAGACGCCGCGGGCCGCTCTGACGGCGGACGAGATCGCCGGCGTGGCCGAATTCTTCAGCTTCGGTACCAACGACCTGACGCAGATGACCATGGGCCTCTCGCGCGACGACGCCGGACGCTTCCTGCCCGTCTATTGCGACGCCACCAAGACCGGCATCTTCCCGGATCACCCGTTCCAAACACTGGACCGGGAGGGTGTCGGCAAACTGGTCGCCTCCGCGATTGAAGACGGACGCAAGACGCGACCGAAGCTCAAGATTGGCATCTGCGGCGAACACGGCGGCGACCCCAAGAGCGTCAAGTTCTGCCATCGGGTCGGCGTGGACTACGTGAGCTGTTCGCCGTACCGCGTGCCGATCGCTCGTCTGGCAGCAGCCCAGGCCGCGATCGAAGACGACGTGGCAAACGCCATCACACGCCGTAAACCGACGATCAAGCGCGCGGCGACCAAGAAGGCCGCCCAGCAGATCGCGAAGACGTCCGCCAGGAAGTCCACGAAACGGTCCGCGACAAAAAGGGCCGCGACGATACCGACCGCCAAGGCCGCGAAAAAAACGAACAACCCCAAGAAAGCCAAGCGCCGCTGACGGTGCGGGCAACTTCATGTAGCGGCCGGTCTCCGTGCCGGCCGAAAACTGTGGCACAGGCTTCCAGCCTGTGGATACACCGGCAGGATGCCGGTGGCACACAAAACAGCGGCCGGCC
Source organism: Phycisphaerae bacterium (assembly GCA_046758265.1). Classification (GTDB taxonomy): domain Bacteria; phylum Planctomycetota; class Phycisphaerae; order UBA1845; family Fen-1342; genus JALSRY01. The sequence continues at coordinate 178 of JBHHZX010000062.1, read as the reverse complement.
GCCGAGTCGGCCGTAGACGTTGTGTTTGCCCCATCTCTCGGACGGAGCACCCGGCCCCCGCACTGGCGGAACCTTCCAAACCCGGCACGCCGGGTCAATAATAGGTGGCTGTCCCTAGTTACACCAAACACTGGACCGGGAGGGTGTCGGCAAACTGGTCGCCTCCGCGATTGAAGAC
>JBHHZX010000061.1:0-13895 GCA_046758265.1 Phycisphaerae bacterium | reverse complement strand
GTGACCGATCTGCTCGTCGTTCCGTATGCCACCGCCGAATACGTCGTGGTGTACGCTGACGGCGAATGGGCCGGGTTCGAGGCCGCCGGGACCGAGACCGTGACTGTTTCGATCACGGAGGGCGGGCCGCTGGAAGAGGGGCAGCTGATCACCGCCACGCAGTACGTCAACGACGTCGAAAGCGGTTTTTCAGATGCGGTCGTCGTTGGGGTGCCGGGGCCGACGCTTTATCTGGCACCGGCCGAGGGTGATGCCGTCGTGAGAGTTCTGGGCGTCCATCCGAGCGCGTCCCTCGTCACTGTCTGGGTCAACGGTGGGGCGAGCAGCTTCGAGGTGGACCCCGGCGGGGCCACGTCGGTGGATGTCCCGGTGAGCGGGCTGGTCATGGGCGACATCGTCACTGCCTGGATGACCGTGGACGGGAATCCGAGCGGCGAGTCCGACCCCGAGACGGTCACCACCAACGTGATGACCGAGATCATCGCGTGCGACGACTTCGAGTCGTATGCCGATCAAGCGGCCATGGAGGCCGTCTGGACGCAAGCCGGTGACATTCCCGTCGAGCTGTCCATCGATATGAACTCCACCTGCGCGGAAGGGGCGACGAAATCGGCCTACACGCCGCCCGGGGTTGCCTGGATGAATCAGGCGATCCCCGAGACGACTCCAACCGCCACCGAGCCGGTAGTTCTCAACGTAAACATGTACGACCCGGTGGGAATAGATCCAAACGGAGTGGTGGTGCAATGGGTGGAGTTGAACCACTTTGGCGGACCCGACTGGTTCCTTATGCACGTCGGAATACTGGGTTGGGAAAACACTGACAACGTGCACTACGACTTCCGCGCGATCGGGAACGGCGGGCCGAACTGGGTGGACCTCGATGAGTACGAGGCGCCCGAGCGCTCGGTTGGCTGGCATAACTTCACCGTCGTGCACAAGGGCAATTTCATCGACGTGTACGTGGACGGCTTGCTCTCCAAGAAGAACATCGGGCTGACCGCTGAAACCACGTACGCGCGGGCGGACATCGGCGGCGGTTACGCCAGCGCCGCGGGCGTCTATATCGACGACTTCTGCGTCGAGTTCGGCCCGGTCCGCTTCGGGTGTATCCCGGAGGAGGCGATCCCCGGCGACGTGGATGGCGACGGCGACGTGGATCTGACTGACCTCGCGTTGTTGCTGTCGGCGTACGGGACAAGCACCGGCGACCCCAACTACAACCCGGACGCCGACTTCGACGAAGACGGGGATGTGGACCTGGCCGACCTGGCGACGCTGCTTTCCAATTACGGCACAGGAGGATGAGGCCAGCGCGGCGCAACAAGGATTATGGACCTTGCCGGTTCGAATCCGGTCGTTTGAGGTGAAAAGGACTTGCATGTGCGCGCGGAGCGAGGAGGGGCGTGTGCGCGTCTTTCATGTCGGACGCATTATGAGCGCTGACGCGGCCGCAAGCGGGGTTGGGGCGACGGCTCGCGGAATGAGCTGCGCTGCACCCGTGCTTGGAGCGGCGCCGGTCTCATTGAGTCGGGACCAAATCCTTTGTGACACTGGGCGAAGGTTCGGTGGCGATAAGCCCCTCCACGAGCTGCGCAAGTCCGCTCGGGCTGAACGGCTTCGGCAGTAAATGGATCTTCTCCTTGCAGCACGACGCATCCAGGTCCTGGAAGTCGCAGCGCCCCGTAAGCACGATTATTCCGACTAGTCGGTCCATCACCTCGTGATGGCTCAGCAACGACAGCCCGTCCATGTGAGGCATGTCGACGTCGGTGATGAGCAGGTCGAACGGTTCGGCGCGCAGGAGTTCCAGCGCGGCGGCTCCGTCGGAGGCGCGGACAACCTCGTGACCGTTCTCGGCCAGCCACGTCGCGACGATGTAGGTCATATGTGGTTGGTCGTCGACGGCCAGTACTCTCGCCATGGTCATGTCTCCCGATTCCGGCGGTCGCAACGGGCCGCGCAAGTCTAGTTTCCAATACGCGGCCGTGAGTCGCAAGGGAAAGCGGGCACACTGCCGCTTGTGCAGGGCGCAACGCTTGACGCGTCTATCTGGGCGACGGAGGCATTATCGCACCCTGCACTAGGCAACATGCTTTATCAGACGCATGCCGGTTCACCCCTATAGCGCCGCGTTCAACACCGGCCTCAATCATGACGATGCTCCAACAGTTATGAAACCCGTCCCAGTGATACGGTTGTTTTGCATTCATTGGACCTGTTTCTGACACTTTGGGTGAATTCTGCATAGCCTCAACGGCCGGCTTGCAGCCGTCGGCGGGAGGCCGAATTGGCCGTCCGTCGCAGGAACGAGCTGATGCTGTAAGAAGACTCGACGCTCGTAGGGAGTGGCCGTGTCGTATACCCAACGAGTCGGCGAACTGTTTGCCAGGCTGAGGCAAACAGGATCACTCGAGGCCGCGCTCACAGATGGCGTGCACCTCGCTTGCGAGGCTACGCGATGTTTGGCAGGCGCTGTCGTGCCCGAGTTCGATGCGACATGTACGGCGAGCTATTGGTTCCGTCATGATCCCCATGGCCTGCTCGACCGGGCGGCCGCCGACCCCGCGGCGCGCGAAGCTCCGTTGCCTGCGGGACGTGGCGGGAATGGCGTCGAGTGCCGCGCGGTCGCTCTGCCGCGCGAGGTGCGCGTTCCCCTGTGCTGCGCCGGCCGACGGCTGGGCTGGCTGGTCCTGCTTGCGCCGCGAGAGGCTGATGACGGGCAGGTCAAGAGCCAGCTCGCTGGGATCGACGCGGTGTTGGCGGTTTTGCTGGCCGCGGTGGAAAGCGGCGCGCCCAAGCCGTTATCGGGCGTGGTGACTGGCGCGGCGTTTCGCGCCAGGTTGAATTCAGAGATTTCACGCTCGGAGCGCTGTGGCGATGAGCTTTCCGTGCTCCACGTCAGGTTGGCGAACGTACAGAACTGCACCAGCGGTGAGGTGACGAGCCCCTGGGCGAGTGTTGTGTCGGTGGGTGAAGCGCTCGCCACGCGACTCCGAACAAGCGACGTCGTCGGCTTGCTGGCGCCTGACCGCTTGGCGGTACTCCTTACCGGAACCGGCCGCCTCGGAGCGCGAATCGCCGCACGCCGATTAGAGCAACTCTTGCGGACGTCGGAGAACGATTCGTCGAGCGGACTCAACCTCAACCTTGCGCCGCCGGAGTTTTGTCTCAGGACCTTTCCCGACGACGGGGGCGATGTTGACAGCCTCTGTCGTGTGCAACGTTGGCGCTGCGAAACAACCGTGCTGGCAGCACCAGCCCTGAGGCCCAGATGACATCAGCCTTGCTGACACAAATCGATAGCCCCGTCGACGTGAAGGAGTTGGACCTTGACGAACTCAAGGCCCTGGCGGAACAGCTCCGCGGCGAGATTCTACGCGTCACCGCGGCCAACGGCGGTCATCTGGCCACCAATCTCGGCAGCGTGGAACTCTCTATCGCCTTGCACTACACGCTGAACAGTCCGCGCGACAAAATCATCTGGGACGTGGGTAACCAGTGCTACGCCCACAAGCTTCTCACCGGGCGGCGAGGCCAATTCGCCACCATCCGGAAGACGGCGGGACTCAGCGGCTTCGTTAATCGCCACGAAAGTCCGCACGATCCCATGACCGCGGGCCACGCCGCCACGGCCCTGTCCGCTGCATTGGGCCTCGCCCGCGCCAGGGACTACTTCGGTGACGATTACCGCGTGGTCGCGGTGGTCGGCGACGGTGGCATGTCGGCCGGGCTTTCCTACGAGGCGCTCAACAACCTGGGTGTATTCCGCTCGCAGCTCCTGTTGGTTCTCAACGACAACAACTTCTCGATCTCTCCGGGCTGCGGCGCGCTCACTGCACGGCTCAAACGCGCCCAGGCTCGAGTCCTGGATGGCAACGTCTTTGAGCAACTCGGTGTTGAGTACCTGGGACCGGTGGACGGACATGACCTGGCGATGCTGGTGGAGGTGTTGCGCGACGCCAAACATATCAGCCACCCCGTCGTGGTGCATGTGATCACGCAAAAAGGCAAAGGGTTTACACCCGCGGAGCTGGACCCGGAGCGCTTCCACGGCGTGCCGCCCTTCGACATTGCCACCGGTCGGCCGCTCGACGAGAGCGGCGCGCCCACTTATTCGGAGGTGTTCGGTCGCGAAATGCTTCGCATCGCCGACGAGGATCACCGGCTTGTAGCGATAACGGCGGCGATGGCGACCGGCACGGGGCTCTCCGACTTTGCGGAGCGCTTCCCGAAGCGTTTCTTTGACGTGGGCATCGCGGAACAGCACGCCGTCACGTTCGCCGCCGGCCTGGCTGTGGGCGGGTGCCGTCCCGTGGTCGCGATCTACTCCGCGTTCCTACAGCGCAGTTATGACCAAGTCATTCACGACGTGTGCCTTCAGGACCTCCCGGTGACCTTCGTGCTCGACCGGGCTGGTATCGTCGGTGCGGATGGTCCTACGCATCACGGCGTTTTCGATCTTGCCTACCTCCGCAGCGTACCGCGGATGGTGGTGATGGCTCCGAAGGACGAGAACGAGTTCGCGCAGATGCTTCGTGTCGCGGTCGCCCATGACGGGCCCGCCGCGGTACGAATTCCGCGCAGCACGGTTCCTCCGCCCCTCAACCAGGCCGGTCAAGGCACGCCGGTCGAGATCGGCCGCGGCGAACTGCTCCGCGAAGGCACCGATGTGGGGTTGGTTGCAATCGGCAGCATGGTTCCTCGGGCCGTGCAAGCGGCGTTGGCACTAGAGAGACATGGGATTGCCGCGCGTGTGGTCAATGCGCGGTTCGTCAAGCCCCTGGATGCTTCGCTGATCCTGGAGACGGCCGGCCGGGTCGGGCGGCTATTCACGCTCGAGGAGCACGTCAAGCACGGCGGCTTCGGCAGCGCGGTTCTGGAGCTGTTGGCCGAACATCATCTCAGCACGCCGGTCAGCGTTCTGGCGTTGCCGGACGACTTTACCCAGCACGGTGCCACCGAACGTCTTCTTGAGGAGTGCGGCCTTTCCACGGAAAAAATTGTGTCGCGCGTTCTGACGGAGATCGAAGCGGGGCACGGCCCTGCGTACGCCACCGCCTCAAGGCTCGACCCCGACCGCTTCCACGCTGCGATCGACCGGATTCAAGGGCAACCGTTGCCCGAAACGCTTGACTTTTGGGCGCGGGAGTACGGGGAGGTTGGTGACCGCGACCCCTTCCTTTGGAAGTGGTGCCTGGAAGGCGTCAGGTTGACGTCGCTTCCATGTGTCGATCCGGGACTTCGCGATACCAACAACGTGACCAAGGTACTCGGGGTGATGGCCGATGTATTGTTGGACGACGTGGCCGACCGGTCCGGACCGGCAGACTATCTGGAGCGACTACTGGAGATCCCCTTCGGGGTAGACCGGCCCGATTTCGCCGAATTCTCGCCGGAGCAGCAAGCTTACGCGGAAACGCTGCGCCGTGTGTGGGCTGTGATCGTGGCGCGGGCACAGGCTTATCCGCGCTATGCGGAGTTCCAGGAGCTGTTGCGCTACGACTACCTGCAGCTTCTGAACACGATGCGCTACAGCCATATGCTCAACCGGGACCCTCAACTGGTGAACATGGTGGAGCACAATCTCTACCTGCCGCACAACATGCACATGATGGCTTCCGGGACCCTGGATCTCATGTGCTCGTGCGGGTTCGACCGGGGTGAGCTCGGCAAGGTCCGCGAGGTGCTTTGGCACGCACAGTGCATGGGTCGCATCGGCAACTTGATCACGACTTGGGAGCGCGAGCTTGCCGCCCGGGACTTCACGAGCGGGGTTTTCGCCCGTGCGCTGCAGCAGGGTCTGCTGAGCGTGCAGCAGCTTATCGATGCCGACGTAGAGGTGCTGCGGCAGACCGTCGCCTCGCACGGCTGCGAAGCGTTTTTCCTCGACGGCTGGCAAGAGCACCGCAATCAGATTCTTTCAATGGCTGGGTCGATTCGAACAGTCGATATCAACGAATTCGTCGCTGGATTGGAGCAACTGTTGGAGATTCATCTGGGCAGCCGCGGGCTGAAGTAGGCCTCGGCGCCAGGTACGGTACGGGCGTCGCCACTATGCGAAACAGAAAAAGCGAGCTTTTGGGAGACGTGGATGTCATTATCGTCGGTGGTGGCCCCGCGGGGTCGTCCACGGCGCTGCACCTTGAGCGGCTCAGCCCGGACCTGGCAACCAGGACCCTGCTGCTCGAGAAGAGCCGTCACCCCCGTGAGAAAACTTGCGGCGGTGCGCTCACCCTTAATGCCGAACGCATTCTCTCAGAGCTGGCAGTCCCGTTGGAGATGCGCTGGGCGCCGGTACATCACGTGCGTCTGGTCTACGGGGAAGTCTGCATCGACCTGCCCGACGACGGGTGTGCCAAGCGGGTCGTCCGGCGCTGTGACCTCGATGACGTGCTGTTTCAGACCGCCAAGGACCGCAACGTTCCCACCATGGAGGATGTCCGCGTCAACAAGGTGGTCCGACGTCCGAGTCACCTCCTGGTGATGACCGACCACGGGCATTTCCGCGCCAAGGTGGTCGTGAGTGCGGACGGCGTCCGTGCCGTGCTGCGCAAGACATCCGGCTTCGGTCCCGGCAAGTTGAGCAGGATCTATGTGGCGGAAACGCCCGCCGACCCGGCCAAGGAACCGGTTTTTACGGAACAAGTGCTCTTGGTGGACTTCAGTTATCTGCGCGAGGGACTCAAAGGCTACTACTGGGACTTTCCATGCTACATCGACGGCCGGCCTTTCGTCAGCAGAGGCATCGTTGCTGTCGCACGCCTCGGCAGCCACGCCTACCTGGACGAGCTCCTGGCCCGCCGCGGTGTCAAGGCCGAGGGCGCCGTCCGCAAGGCGTGGCCGATCCGGCATTTTGACCCGCGCGAACGCTTTGCCCGCCCGAGAATGCTCCTGGTGGGCGATGCGCTGGGCAGCGATCCGCTCTTCTCGGAGGGCATCTCGCAGGGGCTCGCGTGCGGCCGCCTGGCGGCCGAGGCGATTGTCGACGCCTTCAAGCGCAACGATTTGTCGTTCTCCGGTTACACCAAGCGCGTCCTCCGCAGTCGGTTGGGCAAAGAGCTGCTCGCCTATTCCCGGGCGGCGCGTTTTTTGTATGGCCGCCGTGCGGAAGTGGTGCTCTCCTTGCTTCACGAGAGCCAGGAGCTTCGCGACTTGATCGGCCACAGTTACGCCGGGACCGCCAATATTTACGACAGTGTCCCGCGCGTCGCCAAACTCGTGGCCAAGCACCTGATTCATTACAAGCAGCGCATGCACAGCTTTCGCGCGGCAGCCGCGGTAACGGATCGTGCCGGAGGCAAAGAAGAAGCCAACGCCGCGCTAACTGGAACTTCGGTTACCGGGTCAGTGTCGTGAGGCCAGGCTGACGATGGAAGTGTTGCGCGCTGAGTACCTGGGTTTTTGCCGCGGCGTCAAGGACGCCATCAACCTCGCGGAGGAAACGACGCGCCGTGCCGGAGAGGCCTGCTCGCTCGGGCCCCTGATTCACAACAAGCAGACGGTTGATCGACTGACCGAAACCGGCCTGAAGGTCGTGGACTCGCTCGAGCAACTGGGGCGCGGTCCGGTATTGATCCGGGCACACGGCGTCGATCCCGTCACCATGGCGAGAGTGCAAGCGCGCTGTTCGGAGATAGTTGACGGCACGTGCGTGCTGGTGCGGCATGCCCAGAGCGTCGTCAGGCAGTTATACGAGGAGGGTTACGGGGTGGTGGTAGTCGGCGACCCGGAACACCCGGAAGTCCAAGGCCTCGTCGGATACGCGCCGGACGTCGTGGTCGTCGGCAGCGCTGACGAGCTGGACAAGCTACCGCGTCAGGCGCGCCTGGGGGTTGTCGGACAGACGACGCTCCCGCAAAAGAAGTTCGCGACGATGGTAGGACACATCGTCACTCGGTCTTTCCGCGAGATTAAAGTCGTCAACACGCTGTGCAAAGAGGTCGACCGCCGCCTGGAAGCGGCCGTGACTCTGTGCAGCCACGTCGACGTCATGTTCGTGTTGGGCGGACTGCATAGCGCCAATACGCGTCAGCTGGCGCGCGCCTGTCGCGAACGCGGCGCGCCGACGTACCACCTGGAAGACTGGTCGTCGTTTCGGCCGGAGTACGTTCGGGGGCGTCGCATCGCGGGCCTCACCGCCGGTTCTTCCACCCCCGACTGGATAATCGACGAGTTCGTTGAAAACCTCGAGCAGTTTGATGTCGAAGCGCTGAACGAAGGGGTGTGCCGACCATGTTGCAGCCCTGGGTCACCCGGCTAGGACCCGCATACATCGTCTGGATGATGATCGCCACGCGCCTCTGCGGTCTTATCGGTGGTGCGCTGGTGGTCTATTACGTCGGGTTGACTCTGGAGCTTTCGGGGCCGCTCCAATTCCATTGGAAGGTCGCCGCCACGGCGGTTGTTTTGAACGCTGTGACTGTGACGGTGTTATTGGCCCTGTGGGAGACCCGGAAGCTCCGGGCCGTCATGCGCCTGTTACACTTGGGGCACGCGTTTCCTGCGGAACTTGGTCGTGACGCCGGGTGCGAAGCGGTCGTTTTTCCGATCCGCCATCATCTGCGCGAGGCAGTTCTGGTTCCGTTGTGCTGCCTGCCACCCGTCTACATCTATTTGACCTGGGCAGCCGACGCGCCTCTGGTGGTCCTGGTCCACATTTCGATCGCTACGTTCATGGGTGTGACGGCGGCCGTGTCAATGGCGTACTTCGTGATCGAGCGTTTGATGCACCCTGTGGTTCGCCACCTCATGGACTACGGGGTCGTGGTTGATTACGAGAACCTGCCCACGAGCCGGCTCTTCAAACAACTGCTCTTCTCGTTTGCCCTGACCGTTCTGATCACGGCGCTCGTGATCGCCACGCTGGCCACTCAGAAAGCCAGCAAGCTGGTTAATCATCCAGGCGAACTGGATCAAGTGGTGCGCAGCCTGCGTATCGAGACGATCGCGATCTCGGCTTGTGCGGTCTTGATGGCGCTCATTTTGTCCACTTTTCTGGCCAAGTCGGTCAGTATCCCCGTGCAGGATATGGTTCGCGTTATGCGCCGCGTGGAGGCCGGGTCGCTCACGGAGCGAATCACGGCGATCTCGACCAACGAGATCGGCATGCTCGGCCGAAGCTTCAACAGGATGGTTGAGCGCCTGGAAGAGAACCAAACGGTCATTCAAGAGCTCAACGCTACTCTGGAGCGCAAGGTTCGGGAACGCACGCGTGAGCTCAAGTTAGCCCAGGACCGCCTGGTGCATTCTGAAAAAATGACCTCGCTCGGTGAGCTCGTAGCCGGGATTGCCCACGAGATCAACAACTCGGTCAACGTGGTCTACAACGGGATTATTCCTTTACGTGAAAAAATCGAGAAGCTTCAGCAAGACATCTGTCCGGCGCTCGACCGAACTGCGCCAGAAGGGCCCACGACGGACGGCGCGATCCCCGCAGTGGGCGACGTACGCGACGCCTTCTCCTTCGTGCGCGATCTGGCCGAAGTCGTGGAAAGCGGAGCCAAGCGCGCCGCGAGTATCGTCAGCGACCTCAAGAAGTTCGGCCACCCGGGCGAAGAACGCCAGTCGATGTTTGATGTGCACGAGGGATTGAAAATCGCGCTTAATCTGCTCCACAACAAGATGAAGAACCGCGTGCAGGTCGAGCGGGATTTCTGCGAGGACGGCAAGATAGTCTGTTCGGGAACGCAGCTTACGCAGGTATTCTTGAACGTTCTCGATAACGCCGAGCAGGCGATCTCCGGCAACGGCAGCGTCCACATCTCCACCCGCAGAATCGCCGGCCAAATGGTGATCCGGGTCCGAGACACCGGGGCCGGCATATCAGAGGATATCCAAGGCCGGATCTTCGACCCGTTCTTTACGACGAAGGAAATCGGCGTCGGCACCGGCCTCGGCCTTTCCATCAGCTACGGAATCGTAAAAGGCCACGGCGGGTCGATCGAAATCAGTTCCCCGCCCCCCGGCCATGAGTGCGGCGCTGAATTCACGATAACCCTTCCCGCAACAGCGCCCGAGGCGACGCCAAGCGGCGCTTTCACCAAGCCGTTCGGACGTGGTGCGGACGTTAGCGAGACATCCGAACGTACTGAAGAAATCACCGATTGTGTGGTTGCACCGGCGCCGCCAGGGAGGATAGCGACATGACGCGCAACCTACTCTACGTCGACGACCAGCGCGAGAACCATGTGGTGTTTCGCGCAGCGTTCGGGGAGCGTTTTAACATCCTGGAGGCGTCTTCGGCTCGTGAGGCGCTGGAACTGTTCGACTCCCACGAAATCCCAGTGATGGTGGCCGACCAGCGCATGCCTGACGTGACCGGCGTGGAACTCTGTGTGGCCGTGAGGCGCTATTATCCGCAGACGATCAGAATGATTCTGACGGGCTATACCGATTCGGACGCCATGATGGCGGCGATCAACGAGGGGCAAGTGTATAGCTTCATCACCAAGCCCTGGGAGCGCGAGACGCTGTTCTCTGTACTGGTGAGGGGCTTTGAAGCGTACGACTTGGCCTTGTCGAATAACGCACTGACCGAACGACTCGGTCATGCGGAATGTTGCGCCGCGCTGGGCCGCTGTGCCGCGGGCATTGCCCACGAGATGCGCAACCAGCTCTTCATTTTGCCTCTGGTCGAACTGATCGAGAACAAGTACCGGGGCCACGCAGAGCTCGTCGAACTTGCCCACATCGCCCGTCTGACGCAGGAACGGCTTGAGGAGCTCATCGACGAGGTCAAGAACTTCGTGCGCAGGGACAACGAGGAGTGCAGGAAAGCCCGGCTGAGCCTCGGGCATCTGGCGCGCGAGGCTGTCTCGCTTGCCGGCATGCATGAGAACATCCCGAAGCGCAGCTTGAAACTCGCGGTCCGCGCTGAACCGGTCGTTCGGTGCCATAAGGCGAAGGTCCAACAGTTGATCTTTAATCTCCTTGAGAATGCTGCCGACGCTCTCAAATCTACGGAGAATCCCGAGATCCGAGTCACGGTTGACGAAGAGGCGCCCGACGCGATTTTATCGGTCCATGACAACGGACCGGGCATCGACCCGGCATCTCTGCAAAAGATCTGGGAGCCGTTCTTCTCCACCAAGGGTAGCCAAGGTACCGGCCTGGGGCTGGATATGTGCCGCAGGACCGTCGAGGCCCACGGCGGCACCATCGTCTGCGACAACCGCCCCGGGCAGGGATGCACCTTCGTCATCCGGTTGCCCCTGGCCGAACATTCTCAAGAGGCCTAGTTCCCGTCCCGATATATAGAACGGACCCCAAGACGTGGTGCTGGCGCGCCGACGACCGGGGTTTGGGCGTGGGCGGCGGAGCAGCGCGTAAGCCTGGAGTGCTTTAATGCTACGAGGGACAGATCGATTCCCGGGCGGCCCTCGGCGGCTGGCACTGCTCCCGAGCGGAATTCCGTTGGTCCTGCTCGTGTCGAGCGGTTGCGGCATCTTGCCCCTCCCGTCGGATGTGGCGAGCTTGATCGAGGGTTCCCTGGAGGCCACCGAGTCGAGCATCGTGGCGAGCGTGACCGCGACCGAAGCGGGGACCGGGTTGCCGACAACTCTCTCCGGAACTGTTTCCGGACAGTACGAGGGCACGTATGAAGAAGAAATCCTTGAGGTCTTTTTTGACAGCACGGGTGCGCCGATTGCAGCCATTTCCCGATCGCAGTTCATCGTTGACTCCCCCGCCCAGGGCACGCTCATCAGCCTGAACCTCATCGTGGTGGTCGACATCATAGTGCTTACCGATGAATCCGGCGCCCCCGTTTTGGATGAACAAGGCGCCCCGGTTGTGTCCGGACTTCAGACCTCAGCGACGGGCGAGATCATCCATGGAACGGGCATCTTTGAGGACGCTACCGGAGATCTGCACGCCGAATCAGTTCTAAGTTTTCTGGGCGGCGATTTCGAAATGGGCTCTTTGGAATCGGATCTCGTCATCACGCTTGATGCGGCGGCAGCCGGCTAGCTTCGCGCGCCAGGCCGTAATACCGATACCGTTTGGGCACTGTCCTTTGTCACCGCTGGCATCACGGCTGTCACAGATACCGACCGAGTACCGGGATGATCAGCCGACTGTTCACCCTCTGGTTGATCGCCGCCAACTTCGTACTCCTAGCACTATCTGAACAGCGTGTGCTGGCCCAAGGCGTCGTTCGCGACAGTATCGCCGCGACCTCGTCCGGTCGCGGCGGCACCAACATTGCCCACTTCGACAATCTCAGTGTGATCCTCGACAACCCGGCGGGGCTGGCAAACATACCGGAACACGAACGGCTCGATTTCGGCTTCGACCTGCTCTTCACTGATCTGGACTACACCGACCCGCTCAACAATGCCGACGGAGAGGTCCTGCCTTTCCCACTGCCTCAATTCGCCTATTCGAAGAGAGCCGGCAGCGGTCGCTTCACGTACGGAGTGGGCATCTTCGCGCCCGCCGGATTCGGAGCCCACTACGATCTGCGGCATGCCCTCTACGGGAAACGCGAGTATAGCTCGCTCGGCGCGCTGTTGAAGATCCTGCCGGCGGCGGCCTACAGGGTGGACGACCGACTCAGCCTGGGAGCGACCTTCGGCCTTGCGATCAGTCACGTCCAGTTGGAAAAGCCGTTCAACCTGCAGACCGGACTGCTCGCTGGGCTTCCCGCTATGCTCGATCTCAAGGCGACCGGGTTCGCCCCAACGTGGTCCGTCGGAATGCAATACAAGCTCGGCGAACAGACCACCGTCGGACTGGCCTTCCGCAGCGAAACCCGCTTTCGCCTCAAAGGGGACGCAAAGGTGGACGTCAGTGGGATCGGAGTACCGCCGCTCAAGGCAAGTTACGATACTGAGATCGATCTGGTGTGGCCGAGAAGCCTCGGCGCTGGAATTGCGCACCGGCTCAACGAGAGGCACCGCGTCTCGGCGGATGTTGTCTGGTTCGATTGGTCCCACGCATTTGACAGACTCGACTTGAAGTTGACTGATGGGTCCAACCCGCTTTTCAACCTGATCTTGGGCCCCAAGGTGCGCGATACGCTGCCATTGGATTGGCACGACTCGGTCGCCTTCAGAGTCGGATACGAGTTCTTCCGGACCTCCCACGACGTTTTCCGTGCCGGGTATGCTTATCACGACAACCCGATCCCTGCCGCGACATTGTTTCCGAACCTTGCCGGTACACTCGAGCACGCAGCATCCATTGGGTACGGCCACAAGTGGGAGCGGTGGAGATTGGACGTTGCCTACCAGTATTCATGGGGGCCAACGCAGCATGTTTCGCGCAGCCGGATGATTGGCGGCGACTACGACCACAGCTCGGTGAAAGCACAGGCGCACTGGTTCTTTGCTAGCCTGTCATACAGCTTCTGAAATATCGCTCTGAAGGACAGAATCATGCTCGCGGGACGAACCGCCGCGCCTTCGTCCGGACAGCAGCAGATGATGTCTGGCCGTCCGCCGCTTCGTATCGTACCGGGCTGTTGTGACCGCCCGTTGAAAGGTGTGGCGTCGGACGGGTGAAAACGCCGCACCGGATGAGCGGCTTCCACTTCATTGGCTCCGAGGGCGTTTTGTCGAGGATAGCCGGGGCGCGTTTGGCGCGCCTGCGCTCCTTCCCGTCTCAGACGGGGAAAGAACCCTCGCCTGCCCCAGTCCCTACTGTGACTCCTCGGACACGCTACTCTGGCTCGCTCCCGGCGCGTTCCGCGGGCGAGACGTAGTGGGTGACCGCGCGCGTGTGCCAGGCGCGCCCGTCGAAGCTCGTGTGAGTGGCGCTGGACTTGTAGAAATTGATCTTGCGCACCACCGGTGTGAGCTTGGCGAGCATGCCCGCAATCTTTGAAATCGCCGAGCGAACCGTCGGGTCGGTCACGGCCATCGTCATCAGTCCGCTCATCATCGAGACAATTC
>JBHHZX010000060.1:0-13921 GCA_046758265.1 Phycisphaerae bacterium | reverse complement strand
CGACAAGACCTCGTCGGTCATGGTGTATCTCGATCCCGCCGACGGGCAGGTCAAGGAAAGGGTGCTCGTCTTGGACCGTCGCGACCCCAAAAGGAAGGCACTCGAGGACGAAGCTTGGTAGCAGGTGCGGCGACGCTCCCCATGCCGCGTGCCCGTCGCCGTATGGGCTGGCCGCTGGCGTGGCGATCAAGCACGGCGCTCTCATCGCCAAGATGCCGTAGGCGTGCCGACTTGAAATCGGGAGCATAATGTCCGTTTGCCTGACTGTCCTGGGTTCCGGAACCTCACACGGCGTCCCGATGATCGGCTGTGACTGCGCCGTCTGCACGTCGGACGACCCGCGCGACAAGCGCACCCGCGCCAGCGCCGTGTTCAGCTACGATGGTCACAACGTTCTCGTCGATACTTCTCCGGAAATACGGCTACAGTGTGTCGCCTGCGGTATCCGCCGCGTGGACGCGATCCTTTTCACGCACTTTCACGCTGACCACATCGTCGGGCTCGACGACGTGCGACGGTTCAACTGGCTTCAGGGCGGGGCGATCGCACTGTACGGCGATCAGCCGACACTGGAGCGGCTGCGGCGGACGTTTGCCTACGCGTTCGTCGATGACCCGGAGTATCCCAGCGCCAAGCCGGAACTGCACACGGTGCTGCTCGACGGGCCGCTGGAATTGTTCGGCCGGCGGGTCCTTCCCATCCCGCTCATGCACGGGCCGCTGCCGGTCTTCGGCTTTCGTGTCGCTGACATCGCGTACTGCACTGATTGCAGCTTCATCCCGGACGAATCACGTAAGCTATTGCGCGACCTTGACGTCTTGGTGCTCGACGCGGTTCGCCGCCGCCCGCACGCGACGCACTTCAACCTCGCGCAGGCGGTCGCCGAAGCCCGGCGAATCGGCGCGCGGCGCACTTATTTCACGCACATCGCCCACGAGCTGGGCCATGCCGAGACGAATGCCGAGCTGCCCGCCGGGATGGAGCTGGCCTACGATGGCCTGGTCTGCGAGTCGGAGTGAGGAGCCAGAAAGCCAGGCAGCGACGAAGCCATGAAGAAACTGTAGCAGGCGGCGGGCCGCGGCCGATCAATCACGTTCGGCAGCACAATTCGAGCAGCGGGGGCGGCGCCCGCTGCAGCTTCCCATCGGGACTGAAGGGCGAGAACGCCGGTTTCAGCTCATTCTTCGAGCGACTCCAGCACCCAGCAATCCAGGATCGTCGTCGCGCCGCAGTTCACGATGACACGTGTCTTGCCGCTCTGGAGCGTGATCTCGCCGACAACGTAGGTGCCGTTTGACTCGCGGCTGTACCGCACCGTGCCGATCGGCTTGCCGGCGGCGTCGCTGATCTCGACCGTGTCGAACGAACGTCCGGTGAGGACGCGCAGGTTCAAGCGGTACCGGCCGGGCTTGTCCCAGGGGAGGTCGATCAGTACGGGCTCGGTCGTTGTGATGGCTGCCGCCGCCTCGCCCGAAAGCTCCATCCCCCGCGCGTATTTTTGTTTGAACACGGTGCCCCAGTTGTCGCTGACGATGTTCCCCTCGATCTCCACGGCCCCGGGGATTCGCAGTCCCGGCAGCTTCAGAGTCCGTTGCGAGAGCGGGCGGAACGAATCGGCCGCCCCGGGCTCGCCATACCAGTACACGACCGAGTTGTAGTACACGTCGTCGGCTTGCTTGTACTGCCAGTTCTCGATTGTGAATCGCAGCGACTGACGGAAATTCACGCAATCCGCAATCTGCCAGCGGTAGACCGAGTTCTTTCCGAGCGGCAGTACGAGCGTTGCGCCGTGCAAGGGCATCCGGAACGGCCGGAGCCCCTTTACGTTGCCGAAGTAGCCCGCGGTGCTGGTACCCAGGATCGAAGGGAACGGCTCGTTGTCGATCCAGATCTTGTGATCGCCCTCGCCCCACCATTCCTCGCGGGGGCAGTCGACGTTCAGCACGCAACCGACGAGCCGGCCAGCGCCTGTCGTCTCAAGGATCGGGAAGTCAAACGTTTTGCACGGGTCTTCCTTGTGGGTGCGCACCTTGAAGCGCAAAGCTTCAGCCGGCGGCTTGTTCCGCTCGACCCGCACGTAGAACATCATCGCGATTCGCTTGCGGTTGAGGTTCTCGAACTCGATGTGGGCCCCGTTCGTGAAGGGCATCGGAAAGTAGCAATACATGAACCAGCTCTCGGTCGGGAACTTGCCCGGCATTCTGGTTGCAAGGTCCGTTCCCGTGACGAGGCTGTTGTACAGGTTGCGCTCGAATCCGGTGCCGAAGAATGCTGCCAGTGGAACCTCGATGTCGGGTTCGGCCTGCCCGTCCCAGTGAATCCTCAGGATGAGGTTGTGCAGGACGCGAAGCTCGCGCGGCGGAACGCGGTCGGTCAACGCGACGTAAAACGCCCGGATTGTGCCGGCGCCTTTCAGCTCCCAGGTGAACTTCTCGCCCCTCTTTATGGGGTTCTCGGGGCTGCCGCCGTGCCACGACGTGCGCTGGTTACCGAAAAGCTGCTTGTCCGACAGACCGCGCTGGAAGGTCTGGACGACCTCCTCCAGCGCCGCCTGCGCGGCTTCGTTCAGGTCCGGGTCGAACGATTCGACGGTAGTATTTGGCGGGAAGGTCACGTAATCGATCTGATACTCGCCCTTGAAGTTGCGGCTCAGCACGCGACAGCGCTTCGCAAAGCCGATCGGAAAGAAGGAGATCGCTCCCCCGCCGGACGGAATCTCGTAGCTGAGCGGCATGCCGAACGGCTCAAGCGCGCCGTTGAACAGATCCTTCAGGGGCGCATTGATCACCACCTTGCCGTCGAGGATGACACGAACGTCGCCCGCGGGCTCGTCGCACCAGATGCGCGTGATTGCGCCGGGACTCTCGATTTCCGCCATTACATTCCAGCCATTGTCGGTCCTACGCAGGAACTGGCCGCGGTCATTGTTGGCGTCCCAGCCGACGTAACGCCCGTCGCGAATGGTTGACTGCCGGCGGTCGAAGCTGGAAAAGAGACCCGTCCGCTCACCCTGCCGTGGTGGCGCCGCCAAACGGTCGAGATCGATCAGGCGTCGCAGCAGATCGGCCTGCGTGATCGGCTGGGCGGTGATCGCGGGCGGGACGAATACCATCAACAGGCTCGGAAACAGGATTGTCGCGCGCACGTGAATACCTCCACAACGCGTTCAATGTCTGCATCAGAACCGGGCAGCACGGCCATCTTGCCCGTGTTCGCACCGGCGGGACGCGGGAGTCACCCGCCGCATCTTGGCACGGCATCACACGTTGAACTTAATGTTCAAAACGTCCCCGTCCTGAACGATGTAGCTCCTCGGTTCCAGCCGCACCTTGCCGGCGGCCTTGGCGTCGCGCATCGAGCCGGCCGCGTGCAGATGGTCGAAGGCCACCGTCTCGGCGCGAATAAAGCCGCGCTGCATGTCCGTGTGAACTTTGCCCGCCGCCTCCACCGCCAATGTACCCTTCGGAACCGCCCAGGCGCGCACCTCGTTGTCGCCGCCGGTGAAGAAGACGATCATGCCCAGGGCGTCGAAAGAGGCGCGAATGATCCGGTCGCGCGCCAACGCCAGGATCCCGTACGCCTTCATGAACTCGGGCCGATCCGCCCGCTCCATCTGGATGATCTCCGCCTCAATCTCGGCGCAGACAGTGAACGTGGCGGCCGCGTGTGGGTCGTGGACTGCGGGTTCGCTGCCGATCTGGTTCTCGGAGACATTGATCACGAGCAGCAGGGGCTTCTGCGTCAGGAAGCCGAAGCTGCGCAGGAGCTTCTCTTCGTCGCCGGGCTGGACGACCTCCCGCAGCGGACGTTCGTTTTCGAGCGCGTCCCGGCAGCGTTGCAAGACGGCGAGCTCGTGTTTTTGCCGGTCGCGCTCCCGGGTGGGCTTCGTGATGGCGTTCTCGAGCTTCTCGATGCGGTTGTCGCAGATCAGCAGGTCCGCCAGCAACAGTTCGTCTCGCAACTGCGCCAAGTCGCGCTGCGGGTCAATCTGCCCGCCGTGCGTCGGAACCGCTTCCGACGCGAAGGCCCGCAAGACGACCAGCAGCGCGTCGCTCTGGCGCAAGGTTGGCAGGTGCTTGGTCAGCCCGGCGTGCTCCTGATCGCCTTCGCCGCTGCCGGGCAAATCGACAAAGTCGATCGTGGCCTCCGTGCGTTTCTTGGGCTGGAAGAGTTGTTCCAGCCACACTAGCCGCGGTTCTGGCATCTTTACCGCCGCCCGGTTCTCCTCCGCCAGCTTCAGGTGGTCGCGGGGCACGCCCGATATGGCTGTAAACAGGGCTGATTTGCCGCAGTAGGGAAATCCGACGATTGCCACGCGCATCGTCTTGTCTCGCATAGAGTTGCTGCTCAATGGACCCGGGCGGGCGAACACGCCTCCCTTTCCGCGACCGCTGCCGAGGCGGCATTGCCCGCCGAAACGCCCTGACTATACTACCCGGACATTCGGTGCGCGCGTAGATTCGAAAGGGGGGCTTTCCGCAACGTCGTGGGGCCTGCGGGCGAGCGAAACTGAGCCATGATGCGAAACCTTGATCTTATGATGACACTCACCGGAGTCAGCCTGACGCTGGCCGCGGGCTGCGGGCAGACCGAGTTCAGCGCCGCCTTGGGCACGACGCTCGAGCAGGTTGACCGCATCCGCAACGACGATTCACTCGAACCCCAGGAAAAGCGCGCTGCGCTAGCCCAATTCGGCCTCGACCCCGTCACGATTAACGGGTTGCTTCAGCAGGAGCGTCTCGGCAACCAGTTTGGTGGCGATCTGTCCTCCGCTTTCGACAAGGTGATCAACGAGCAGCTCACCGAAATGACCCCCGACGAGCTTCAGTTTTACGGTGACGCGACCGATGTGACAACCTATAACGACACCGAGGCCCAGGCCATCGTCGATTTGCTTAACGACAATAACGTCAACGCGCCCGGCGAGTTGGAAGACTTCCTCGACGATCCGGCGACTGAGCTGCCGGCCGCGATCGACGAGGCGAACCTGCGCGGCGTGTTTATCGACACCAGCGTGGACGACGTACGCGACAAGCTGCTGTGAGGAGGATTCTGCATGGATGCTCGCTCATTTTCAACGTTGGCGGTGCTGAGCTGCGTCACTTTGTTGTTTACGACCGGTTGCCCGCGCCCCGCTCCGCCGGAAAACGCTGTCACCTGGGGCATCAAGGCCGCGACGGGTCGGCTGACGGAGACGACGCCACGCGAGTGGCAGGCCCTGGCTCAAAAGGTCGACGAGCTCACGCCGGAGGTCGACATTCCCGATCTGACCGATGAGCAGGCCCAGGCCATCGTGGATTTCATCCAGGCGAACGAACTCAATTCGGTTCAAGCGATCACGAGCCTGATCGAACAAGCCCAGGCCGATCCGAGTGTTCTCGAAGAGATCGAGATCCCGGACAGCGTGATGGACCTTTTCGGCAGCACAGAGATCGATTTCGAGGGTGCGGTCAACGACATCCTCAATGAAACATAGGTCCAGCTTTGCGCGGCGGAACGCCGGTCGGAGGCTGACGCGCACGCGGCGTGCTCCGGCGGGGCTGGCCGGTTCACATTAGGAACGGCTGCGAGGGCGCTTGACTTCTGCGCGAACGACTCGTGCAGTGAAGCGTATCCTCGAACTATTGAGAGCACCCGCACTTGCCTGTGTGGGTGCTTTTCGCATTTAATACAAATAAAGGGACCCTGGGTTCTGTGCTCAGGCCGGGTTCCAACGGTCGGCAAGCATGGCCGGACCAGGTTGGAACGGTCAGGCAAAACCCGGTTACCTTATATGACGGGATGCGGCCATGTTCGCCGGCATCATCGAGAGCGTTGGCAAGGTCGTCGCCGTGCGGCGCGCTGGCGGCGCGGCCGCCGCACCCGCAACCGACGTGGTGCGCCTGGAGGTGGAGCTGGGCGACCTGCTCGCCGACCTTCGGCTCGGTGCCAGTGTCGCGGTTAACGGAGCGTGCCTGACGCTCGCTGAACGTCGTGACTCGGTAGGCGGGTTCGATGTCGTTCCTGAAACCTGGCGACGCACGAATCTCCGATTCCTGCAGGCCGGCGACTTGGTCAACGCCGAACGGTCGCTCCGCGTCGGCGACCGCCTGGACGGCCATTTCGTCCAGGGCCACGTTGACGGGGTCGGCCGGATCGATCGCGTCCAGCGTGAGCGGGGCGAGTACAAGCTCTGGGTCGTCGCCGACGCCGAGCTAAAGCCATACATCGTTCGTAAGGGCTCGATCGCCCTGGACGGCGTTAGCCTGACCATCGTGGATGTTGAGAGCAACCGTTTTTCCGTTGCGCTGATTCCGATCACGCTCGCGCGAACCGTTTTAGGGATGCGTCAACCCGGTGATCAGGTTAACATCGAAACCGATATTGTGGCGCGCCTCATTCTCGCCCGACTCGAAGCCCTCACCGGCGGAGCGACGGCTACGACAGGAGCCGGTCTGACCTGGGAGCATTTGCAAGAAAGCGGGTTCCTGCCATGAGGTCCGCGCGTGCAACGATGGCGAACGACAGACCGCTGGTCGGGATCTCGATGGGGGACGCGCTCGGGATCGGTCCCGAAGTGATTGTGAAAGCCCTCGCCGACCCGACGCTGCGCAGCCGGGCGCGCTTCGTGATCTTCGGTCTGCACGATGCCCTTGAACTTGCCGCCGACCAGGCCGAAATCAACCCGTTCTGGTGGCGTGAACCCTACGATGGGCAACCTCGCGTCGCCAGCGGGGTTCTGGTGGCCGACTTCGATGACCTGCCTCAGCCGCGCGTCAATGGTCAGCACGGCCCCGACGAGACCGCGGGGCGGGCGTCGTTCCGCTTCGTCGAGGAGGCCATCCATCACCTGCACTCCGGCGCGATCGACGCCCTCGTCACGGGGCCCGTCAGCAAAGAAGCTTGGCGAATGGCGCGGTACCCTTTCCGGGGTCACACCGAGCTGCTAGCGCGCCGGTTCGAGACCCGCCGCGTTTCGATGATGTTCGTGGCGGACGAGCTGCGCGTGGCCTTGGCCAGCGACCATGTCGCGCTGTTCGACCTGCGCAACCGCTTCACCATCGGTCTCGTACACCAGCCGATCGATCTGCTCGACCGGGCCTTGCGGGATTGGTTCGGCATCGAGCGGCCTCACATCGGCGTCCTCGGCCTCAACCCGCATGCCGGGGAGGGCGGTCTGCTTGGGGATGAGGAGCGGCGGATCATTGAGCCTGCCCTGACGCTGGCGCGCAACGCCGACATCTGCGTGTCGGGACCGCTTCCGCCGGACACGGCCTTCACGCCGGAGGTGGCGAACCGCTTTGACGGGCTGGTGGCGATGTATCACGACCAGGCTTTGATCCCGATCAAGATGAGTGCCTTCCACCGCGCGGTGAACGTCACCCTGGGTTTGGGGGCGATCCGCACCAGCCCCGACCACGGGACCGCTTACGACATCGCCGGGAAGAGTAAGGCCAATCCCGGTAGCACCATTGAGGCCATCCGCTTGGCGATCCGCCTCGCCAGTATGCGGCGTGAATCGCTCGAATCCGCTGAGGTTGCCACAGGCTGAGAGTGGGCAGGGTTTGCGCAAACAGACCTACCGTGAAGGCTGAGCTGCCCCTGCCGATACGTCGGACGTTCGTTTCGGGTGGACCTTTGCCTACGCAAAGAACTCGGGCACACGTTCGATGATTGCCTTGACCGTCGTTACCGTGCCTTCGTCTTCCGGAGCGAGCACGGTCTCGAAGAAAGCCCGGATAAAGGTCGTGAGCAGCGTTGTGGTGGCCCCCTCGACACCCGCCAAAACCGTTTCCCGCACGTTGGGGTCGCAACCGCTGAGGACCAGCATAGTGCCGCCGGAAGCCGCAGAAAGCGACCATATCCGCCCACGGAGGAGCAAGCCGCGCATCCGATTCTCCTTTTTGTCCATCCTGAACGGGCGTGCCCGGGTCGTTAGCGTCGGGGCACGACCGGTGCGTCCCTCAACTTGGCCCCCGCAGTGACATATCGGCCGTCTGGGCGCGCCAGCTAAAGCCTCCTCGGTGGCCGACCGCCCTCCCGGCTGGCGTAAAAACCGCGTGACGGCCGGGGTCAATCACCTTTCTTGCCCTTGGAGCCAGTCGTTTTCTGGTTCCTCGACGTCTTTTTCGCCGCGGGCTTCTTGGCGGCGGCCTCCGCCGCACGGCGTTGCGCGCGGGTGGGCAGCCGCTCAAGTCGTGGTTTGAGCTGCTGCTCGAAGATCTTTTCGACGGGTTCCATCACCGCCTGGCGCTTATCCGTCAGCTGCGCGAGGCGTTTGGCTTTGTTCTTGTCCTTGGATTTCTTCAGTTCCGCGATTTGCCCGTCGATTTGCTCGATTTGTCCCTGGCGCGCGCGCAAGTAGCGGTCGCGCTGCGACTTGCACTCTTCCAAGACCGCATTCGCCTTCTGTGACTGTTCGTCGTTCAGCTTGTATTTCGCAATGAATTCGCGGACATATTTCTCCCAGGCGCTCTCGGAGCCCTTGCTGCTAGGCTTGGTGGGAACGTGCCTGCCGCGCGAGCCGCGGGGCTTCGTTTCGCGTGCTCCAGGCTCGCTCCGGAAGCGCTCCGCCCGGGGTTCTGCCGCTTTCGCTGGCGGCGGTGGCTTGTCCTCGGGTGCAGGGCGCGTCACGCGGGACACGGTCTCGCCGACGGCCGGCTCCGCTGGCGGCGGTTCAAGTTTCTCGTGTCGCGGGGGGGGCGAGAGGCGCGTCGGCCGGTCGGGCGGCGGCGGTGGCTCGCGCCCGTACGGTGGCTCGTCGCGCGGTGGCAGCGGCTTGTTGGCCCTCGGTCGCGAGTGGCGCCGACGGCCGCGCTGCGGCGAGCGGAACTCGTCGACCGTCATCTCACCCGAGATGATCCGCGTGAGCTGCTCTTCGGTCGTCTCGAAGCTCTGGTACATCAACTTCAGGTCTGCGTCATGAGTTCTTCTTTGTTCCGCGGTCAGGATTTCGCGCCATTCGTCGTTGCCGTCCACAATCAGGCGTTTGGCATCCTCATAGATCGGCCTGACGCCCCGGCCCCACTCGATCAACTCTTGCGCCGTCATCTCGCCGCCGGTGCGAACGTCGAACATACGATCCACCAGCTCGCGCAGCTCGGCCTCGTGCTGATCGAGGAACTCGTACGATCGCTCGCGCAGCAGCGACTTGGTGTAGGCGTCCTGCTCTTCGGTGAGATCGTACTTGCGGCCGAGGAAGCGAGCGTAGTTGTCCACCAGCAGGTCGATGTTATCGATGATGGCGTTGTAGCCGGTGGTACGCTCGTGGTCGTCGCTCTGCGCCAGCGCGGAGGAGCTCAGCGCGAAGAGCACAAGCCCCGACGCCAAACCACGCAACACGAAAGACCCGGGCATCGGCTGTACTCCTTCTAGATGTTGCCTTCAGGCCCAATCGATTTGTTGAGCCGTCGATTCCTCAACCGTATTATACCTTTCGACGACAATACGGTTGCGTCCCGCTCGGAGGGTCGGCTGACGGATTATCGGAGCCCAAATGCCGCTCGCGGTCAAGCCCCCAGCACTGTGCATCTTCGATCTGGACGGCACGCTGATCGACTCACTGCGCGACATTGCCGAGGCCCTCAACGAATGTCTCGAGCTACTGGGTCTCGCACCCCATCCGGTACAGCGCTACCGCTACATGGTTGGGGAAGGCGTTCCAAAGCTCTGCGAACGGGCGCTCGGGTACAGCCATCCCCATCTGGTGAACCGACTTGCCGAACTCGCCCGCCCACGCTACCGCGTCCGCCCGCTCCGCTACACCCGTCCGTACCCGGGCGTTGTCGAGTCGCTGGAGCAGTTGCGACGCAGCGGTGTCAAACTGGCCGTGCTTTCCAACAAGCCCCACGACGTGACGGTCAGCGTGGTGCGCGCCTTCTGGCCCGCCGATACCTTCGAGTGCATTCAGGGTTATGTCGAAGAGCGACACCGCAAGCCGGACCCGCACTACGTCTTTCGCATCTGCCAGAATCTCGGCGTGAGCCTCTCCCGCACCTGCGTGATCGGCGACACGCCCACCGACGTGGAAACCGCCCAGCGCAGCGGTGCGGCCAGCGTCGGCGTCACCTGGGGCTTCCGATCGCGGGCCGATCTCGCGCACGCCGGCGCCGAGTATCTCGTTGACTTTCCCCTGCAACTCGCCACGGCCCTGGGGTGCGGCGGCTGAGCGGCAGTGAATCGCCGAGCGACCGGGCTGCGGCCGACTTTCGTCGACCGCCTGCTCGTGGTACCCTCTCGCGCCGCGAGTTTGGTTTTGAACGAATCGTGAGAAACGCGTTTGCAGGATTGCACATGCCGAACAACGGAACGACTTTCGAGTTTACCGGCGGGACCCGGGCCGGCACCGGCGGAAATGTCTTGCTTGTTCCACTCGTCACTACGCCTAAACCTGCGATGCAGATGCTGTCGCAGGTTGACGCGGTCTGTGACGACGCCGTCTCCGAACTGGTTGACGTCGGCGCGACCGGCAAGGACGTTGGACACCTGGCGCACACCACCCGCGGCGGTGTCTACCGGCGGATCGTCGTGGTCAACCTCGGTGAAGCGAAGGAGCTGGGCGCGGACAAGATTCGCATGGCGGCCGCCCGCGCCGCGAAGTGGCTGATTGACGAGCGTGTCAAGCGCGCCACGCTCTGGATCGACGGCCTGTTGTCCCACGACGTCGAGGGGCCGGTTTCGGAGTGGGCCGGCGGCATGACGGTCGGCGGCTTCCGCTTCGTGGAGCACAAGGAACCGGACAAGGACGACATCACCAAGATCCGTATACAGGTTGCATCCGGCGACCCGGCGTACCTTACAGCCAAGGTGCCGCGAATTCGCGCAGCCGTCGTGCTTGCCCAGGCGGTGAACTACACTCGCCGAATCGCCCACCAGCCAGCCAACGTCATCAACCCGGCGACGCTCGCGACGGAAGCCCGTCGCCTCGCACGCCAGCACAAGCTGAAATGCACCGTGCTCGATTTTGCGCAGGTCAAGCGCCTGGGCATGGGCGGGCTGATCGCTGTCGGCCGCGGCGCGGAGCACAAGCCCTGCCTGATTCGACTCGATTACCGAGGCGCGCCGCGCGTGCGCCCCAACACCGTCCTCGTTGGTAAGGCAATCACCTTCGACACTGGCGGATACTCGCTCAAGCCCTCGCAGGGATTGGAGGGGCTCAAGTTCGACAAATGCGGGGGCGCCGTGGTGTTGGGCGTCATGAAGGCCGCCGCGACGCTCAGGCTGCCCTGCAACCTGGTGGGTTTGGTGGCGGCGGCGGAAAACGCCATCTCGCGGGAGGCCTATCGTCCCGGCGACATCCTGACGATGGCGAGCGGGAAGACCGTCGAGGTCGTGAGCACCGACGCGGAGGGGCGGCTGGTGTTGGCCGACGCGTTGTGGTACGCCCAGAAGTATTGCAAGCCCACCGCGCTGATTGATCTGGCGACGCTGACGGGCGGCGTCGTCACCGCGCTGGGCAAATTCGCCGCCGGGCTGATGAGCAACGACGATGCCCTCTCGGCCGCGCTGGGCGAATCGGGTCGCCGAACACACGAGCGGCTCTGGCGGCTACCGCTGTGGGAGGAATATCGCGAGCT
Organism: Phycisphaerae bacterium; assembly: GCA_046758265.1. GTDB lineage: Bacteria > Planctomycetota > Phycisphaerae > UBA1845 > Fen-1342 > JALSRY01. Next base: position 2,366 of record JBHHZX010000060.1, on the reverse strand, counting down.
GATCAAGGGTCAGGATTCCGACATCAAGAATGTGGGGAACAAGCGCTTCGCCCACCCGATCGTCGGCGGGATGTTCCTGAAGGAGTTCGTGGACGACAGCGTTCCATGGGCTCATATTGACATCGCGGGTACCGCGACCGACGAAAACGAGAAGGAGGCGACGGGTTTCGGCGTGCGTCTGATCGTGGACTACCTGCGCCGCCGCCTGCCCTGAGGTGGGCCGTGCCCACGAGGAACCATGGTTTTCAAAAGAACCGCCATGTCCAAAGAAAAGCGTGAACCCGGCCGCATTGACGTCCCCCGCATCGAACGGGCCGTGCGCGAAATCATCATCGCCATCGGGGAGGATCCCGAGCGGGAGGGGCTGCGCGAGACTCCGACTCGTGTTGCCAACACGTACGCCGAACTGTTTGCCGGCTTGCATGAGGACCCGGAACGCCACCTGGAAACGATGTTCGACGAGGACCATCACGAGATGGTGGCGCTGCGCGACATTCCGTTCAACAGCATGTGCGAGCATCACCTGATGCCGTTCGAGGGCAAGGCGCACATCGCCTACATTCCGGGCGGCAAAGTTGTCGGGCTGTCAAAACTGGCGCGCATCGTTGACAGCTACTCGCGTCGCCCGCAGGTGCAGGAGCGACTGACCTCACAGATCGCCGACCTGCTGGCTCAGAAGGTCCACGTCCGGGGCTGCGCCGTGGTGTTGGAGGCCGTCCACACCTGCACGACCTGCCGTGGGGTCAAGAAGTCCGGTAGCGTCATGGTCACTTCCGCCCTCCGCGGCCTGATGCAGACTGTCGACAAGACGCGGGCCGAAGCGCTGGCGCTGCTGCACCAGAAGTAATGCGCACTGCCATGGGCGGCTCCGCCCGCGTTGTTGCGCGGGCGGCGAGGCGCTTCTTCGGCCTGGGGACGCGGGTTTGGCCTGTGGCGACGGCGGAGTGGAGCTTTGCCCCACCTGCAAGGTCGGTGTGAAAGTCAAGGTCATCTTCAATCCATGCGCCAAGCGGTGCAGCGCACGCGGCAGGGCTGGCGCGGTACAGGGGGCGTTGCGGGCGGCCGGGCTGGACTACGAGCTCATCGAGACCGTCGCCGTCGGTGACGCGGGGCGTGCGGCCCAGTTTGTGGCGAGGGGTGATTTTGACGCGATCGTCGCCGCCGGTGGGGACGGTACCGTTAGCGAAACGGTCAACGGCCTGATCGCGGCGTCGGGGGAGGGGCCCAGCCGGCCGCTGGGGATTCTGCCGCTGGGGACCGCGAACGATTTCGCCGAGATGGCGGGCCTACCGCGGGACTTGCGGCAAGCGGCCGCGGTGATTGCCGGCGGGTGCACCCGCCGCGTCGACGCGGGATGCGTAACGTACCGGCAACCTGAAAGCGACCGGCGCGCTGCACGCACCGCAACACCAGGGTTCGGTGCCGCCGGCGTGACTTCGCGCTACTTCAACAACAACTGCGCCCTCGCCATGGAGCCCGTGGTCACGATTGAAAACACTCGGGTCTGTTGGCCGTCGGGAAACCTGCGGTACACCCTGGCGCTGTTTCGGGCGCTGCGTAAGCTCAAAGCGTGGCGGATGCGTATCACCTGGGACGACGGCGGCTACGAAGGACCGGTCCACTTGTTCAGCGTATGCAACAGCCCACGTTGCGGCGGCGTATTTCGGATGGCGCCGGACGCGCGGCTGGACGACGGTCTGTTCGACTTCGTCTTCGCACCCGAGCTGCCCAAGCTCGACGTGCTCAGGCTGCTGCCGCGGCTTTTCCGGGGTACGCACGTGCGGCACCCGCAGGTCCTGTACGCCCGAGCGCAGCGCATCACGATCGAGAGTGATCCCGGGACGCCGATCCACGCGGATGGCGAAGTGCTCGCTGAGTCGGCCACGCGCGTCGAGTACGAAATCCTTCCGGGCAAGCTCACGCTGCTGACGCCGGCGCGGTTAGAAACCTAGCGGTCGGCATGGCCTAGTTGACATGCTACGGCCGGCACGGAGACCGGCCGCTGCCTTCTTGCCGCAGGTGCAAGAAGTCACGCAAACTGCCCGCCAGGTCAGGCGGAGCATCGGCGCGGGGTAAGACTTCGACGATCGCGGTCCGGGCTTCCTTGTGGTGCAGAAAGTGCGCCACAAGCCAGGTCTGTTCCATGCGCACCACGTTGTCGAGGTCGGCCGGCGGTTGCGGCAAGGCTTCCGCGAGCCAGGCCGGCGTCTGTTGCACGAGCTTTCGGTCCGGCAGCAGTGGGCCGTCCGTCAGATGCCCTTGCCGGAACAGGAAAAGCTTCCAGGCCTTGCGACGTGAAGCCGGTACCGCCAGTAGAAAGTTCAACTGCGTGCTTGGCCAGACCGTCCGCGACCACCGCGCGCCCC
>JBHHZX010000059.1:0-14063 GCA_046758265.1 Phycisphaerae bacterium | reverse complement strand
CGTGGGCTCAACGCGACAGGCACGGGCAACCAGAGGTTGCCCATGGCACCCGGCGAGGAATAACAGGGTGTGTGCGATGAATCAGGAATCGAAGTACACGAATGGACAGCGCCTGCTGCTATTCGACCCTAAGCACACCAACACGTTGGTCGAAGTAGTGAGGTCTGGCGCGCGCCTTATTCACCCAGGGGGCCCCCGGCCCGAGAACGCGCATTTGCCCAGCAAATACTGGGAGGGACTCCGTTATACCGTGAAGGTGGTGGAAACAGGTGAAGTGTTGGAGGATGTCGAAGAGAAGTTCCTGAGACCGGAAGGAAATCAGAGACGATAGCGGAGGGTGCCCCAGGCTTCCCGCCTGGGGGACTGAGAGGAAAGCACGAAGAGCCTGGACAGCCTGGTCCGTCCCCCACCCTGGAAGGGTGGGGGACCCCTGAGGAGAAGAACGGCGAATCGAACGGGGTCCCGGGTTGTTGGCCCAGCTGAACCCTGAATCCTGAGTCCTGAACCCTGGAGGTTGAACATGGCCGTAGCCACCGCAAAGAAGTTGAAGATCCGTCCGTTGGACGACCGTGTTGTTGTTGAACCCTTTGAGGCCGAGGAAAGGACCGCCGGCGGGATCGTGCTGCCCGACAGCGCCCGCGAGAAGCCCCAGCAGGGCAAAGTGATTGCCACCGGCCCCGGCAAGCTGCTGGAGAAGACCGGCGAGCGCGGCAAGATGTCGCTGAAGGTCGGCGATAAGGTGTTTTACGGCAAGTACAGCGGCACCGAGGTCGAGATCGACGGCAACGAGTACGTCATCCTCCGCGAGAGCGACGTGCTCGCGGTGCAAGTGTAGTTCGAAGTTCAGAGTGACAAGTTCAAAGTTGAATGCGATCGAATTCAAGCAGTGCCGCTTTCGTGCTATCGACGCTCGCCGTCGCATTGGCCCCTAAAGTCTGAGCTCTGAATTCTGCACTTTGCACTTTGCATTTTGAACTCAATCAGAGTAACGACTACAAACGACAGAGGAACGCAAGCATGCCTGCCAAGCAACTGATGTACGACCAACACGCCCGGGCGCAGATTCTCGAGGGCGTTCGCAAGCTCACCCGAACCGTCAAGTGCACGCTGGGGCCCGTCGGTCACAACGTACTGTTGCACAAGTCGTGGGGCTCGCCGCGGGTGACCAAGGACGGCGTGACCGTCGCCAAGGAAATCGAGCTGCCCGAGCCGTTCCAGAACATGGGCGCCAAGCTGGTCAACGAAGTCGCCAGCAAGACCTCGGACGTCGCCGGCGACGGCACCCCCACCGCCACCATTCTGGCCGAGGCGATTTGCGCTGAGGGCCTGAAGAACGTGACCGCCGGCGCGAACCCGATGGCGCTCAAGCGCGGGATTGACGCGGCCGTGGACGTGGTGGTCAAGAGCATCGCCGCGCAGTCCGTCGAGGTTGGCGGCAAGAGCGACATCGCCAAAGTCGCGACGATCAGCGCCAACGGCGACGCAGAAGTCGGCAAAATGCTGTCGGAGGCGTTCGACAAGGTTGGCCAGGACGGCGTGGTCGAGGTGGAAGAGGGCAAGAGCCTGGAGACGACCTGGGAGCACGTCGAGGGCATGCAGTTCGACAAGGGCTTCATCTCGCCCTACTTCATCACCAATCCGTCCTCGCTGGAGGCCGTGCTCGAAGATCCGTACATCTTGATCTACGAAAAGAAGATCAGCACGCTGCGCGACCTGGTACCGCTGCTCGAAAAGATCGCCAACGTCTCCAAGCCCCTGCTGGTCATCGCCGAGGACGTGGACGGCGAAGCGCTGGCGATGCTGGTGGTGAACAAGCTCCGCGGCATCCTGAACGTTGCCGCGGTCAAGGCGCCGGGCTTCGGCGAGCGCCGCAAGGCGATGCTGGGGGACATCGCGACGCTGACGCGCGGCACGTTCATCAGCGAAGACCAGGGCCTGAAGCTCGAAGGGGTCGAGCTCGACATGTTGGGCCGCGCCAAGCGGGTCGTCATCACCAAGGACGACACGACCCTGATTCAGGGCGCCGGCAAGAAGAAAGACCTCGAGACGCGCATCAATCAGATTCGCAACCAGATCGACAAGACCACCAGCGACTACGATCGCGAGAAGCTGCAAGAACGGCTGGCCAAGCTGACCGGCGGCGTCGCGCTGGTTCAGGTCGGCGGAGCCACCGAGGTCGAAGTCAAGGAGCGCAAGGACCTCGTGGACGACGCCTTCCACGCCACGAAAGCGGCGGCGGAAGAGGGTGTCGTCGCGGGCGGCGGCGTGGTGTACCTGCGCGCGATCAGACCCGTGAACAACGCCGCCAGGAAGGTCGAGGGCGATGAGGTGGTCGGCTATCGCATCATCGCCAAAGCGCTCGAATTCCCGACCCGGCAGATCGCGGAGAATGCGGGGGCCGACGGCGGCGTGGTGGTCGATGAGATCCTGTCGCGGGGCAACAACATCGGTTACGACGCGCGTACCGACAAGTACGTCGATATGTTCGAGGCGGGGATCATCGACCCGGCCAAGGTCACCCGCACGGCGCTCCAGAATGCCGCGAGCGTCGCCGGCCTGATGCTGACCACCAACGTGCTGTGCACCGAGTACAAGGAAGACAAGCACGAGGACATCGAAGGTGCCACGCACTAAGGGTCTGATGTGGCACCGGTTTGTGTGGCACCGGTTTGCAACCGGTGGGATCACAGGTTGAAAACCTGTGCCACAGGTGCAAGACGACGGCAGAGGGGCGCTCGCGCAGGCAGCGCCCCTGTCGTACGTCTGGAAAGCGGCCCAAAACCGCACTGGCCACAGCAGAGAAGGCCGCTAACGCGACGATAGAATAGGAGCCTGTAAATAGCACAGACCGAGCTGCGGGCGCCGGTCTGGTCTGGCAGGCCGCGAGCCATAGGTCCGATGGTGCAGAGCAAACGCGACTACTACCAAGTGCTCGGTGTCGAGCCGAATGCCGCGCCTGACGAGATCAAGCGGGCCTTCCGTCAGGCTGCGCTCAAGTACCACCCTGACCGCAACAAGGAAGCGGGCGCCGAGGAGAGGTTCAAGGAGGTCTCGGAAGCCTACGAGGTGCTCTCCGACCCCGAGAAACGCAACCGCTACGACCACTACGGCCACGCCGGTCTGCACGGCGTGGGCATGCACGACTTCTCCGGCATGGCCGTAGACGACATCTTCAGCGTCTTCAGCGACATCTTCGGCGACGTCTTCGGTGGCGGCCGCCGCGCCCGGGCTCGTAGCGAGCGCGGCATCGACATTCAGACCGTGGTCGACGTCGATCTGAAAGAGGTCGCGACGGGCGTCGAGAAATCGCTGCGCTTCCGGCGGGCCGAGTTCTGCGACGTGTGCGGCGGCAAGGGCGCGGAGCCCGGTAGCGCCCCGGTGACCTGCCGCTCGTGCGGCGGGTACGGGCAGGTCGAGCGGCAAACGCAGATGGGGTTCTTTGTCACTCGTTCCGTTGTCGACTGCCCTGACTGTCATGGACGCGGCGTGGTCATCGACAAGCCGTGCAAGAGGTGTCGCGGCAGCGGGCGCGCCGCAAAAGAATGCGTCGTCAACGTCAAGATCCCGCCCGGCATCCACGAGGGGCAGCGCATCCGGCTGCGGGGCGAAGGCGAGCCGGGTCCCGGCGGAATGGCCCGCGGCGATCTGCACTGCATCCTGCGCATTCGTCCGCACGAGTTCTTCCAACGCGAGAACGACCATCTGATCTGTCGGCTGCCGATCGCGTTTACCCAGGCCGCGCTGGGGGCCCAGATTGAAGTGCCGACGCTGACCGGAACGACCCCGCTGAGGATTCCGCCCGGCACGCAGCACGGCGCGGTCTTCCGCTTGCCCGGCAAAGGCTTGCCGAACCTGCGCAACGGCCGCCGCGGAGACGAGGTCGTGCAGGTGATGATCGAGATTCCAGGCAAACTCAGCCGCGAACAGAAAGAGCTGTTGCGCAACTTCGCCGCCACAGAAGACAAGGACGTTTTGCCGGAGTCCAAGGGGTTTTTCGAGCGAGTCAAACGGTACCTGACGGGCACCAGCGGAGATACGGAGCGGCGGGCCTAGCCGCTGCGGGCGAGCCAGCCGCTCGCTTGCGGGAGCCCGCAGTTGAATACGGGAGATTGCCAACGACATGTCGCCCAGGAAGAAGAAAGCTGAACCACACGCGGATGCGACCCCGCCGACCAAACTGGAAGAGCCGCTCGAAGACGTGGCGGAGACGGGGATCGAAGTCCCGGAGGCAGCGGCCGACCAGGTGCAAGCCGCCGAAGCCCAACCACCGCCGACACCCGAGCAGGAAATCGAGGCAGTCCGGGACGAAAACCTGCGGCTGATGGCGGAACTGCGCAACGTCCGGCAGCGCGCGCAGCGCGAACAGCAGGAGGCCTTGAAGTACGCCGAGGCGGATTTCGCCAAGGAACTGCTGCTGGTACTCGACGACCTGGAGCGAACGCAAGAATCGGTCAAGACCGCGGACGACGTTCAGCCCGTCGCGGAGGGTGTCCGCATCGTGTACGAGCATTTCCTGAAGGTGCTCCGCGGGCGGGAGATCGAGCCGATCGAAGCCCTCGGCAAGCCGTTTGACCCGGACCTGCACGAAGCGGTGATGCAGCAGCCGAGCGCGGAGCATCCGGCGGGCACGATCACGCAGGAGATCGCCCGCGGGTACAAGATGCACGGTCGCGTGATTCGTCCGGCGAAGGTGATCGTCTCGAGCGCTCCGCCGGCGCCTCCCGCCGACGAGGAGACTGAGGCGAACACGAGGGAAGAGTAATGCCGACGTATGAGTACGCCTGTGAGAATTGCGGTCACGAGCTCGAGCGCTTCCAGTCCATCACCGCGCGGCCGCTCAAGAAGTGCCCGGAATGCGGCGAGCGGTCGCTCCAACGTCTGATCGGGGTCGGCGGGGGCGTGATCTTCAAAGGGTCCGGCTTCTATCAGACCGACTACCGGAGCGAGGCGTATAAGAAGGCCGCCGAGGCCGAGAAGTCGGCCCGGAGTACGAAAACGGACGCCGCCGAGTCGAAAGCCGCCGGCGGGAAGAAAGGGAAGCGTTCCAAGGATTCGGCCTCCGCGAAAACGACGAAATCTGCGGGTGAAACATCGAGCTCGCGAAAGGTCGGCTGACAGGCCGTTGCGAAACACTGATTGGAGAAGCGTAGCGCCGGGCCTCTGAGCTCGGCGCACAGCCGAATCCGCAGCGCTGGCGATCAGAACCCCGAGCGGAAGCGAGCGGGCCCGCGTGCGAAACGGTGCCGACGCGCAAGCCCGGCACGCGCCAGACCGCGTGCGAGAGGCGTCGGACCCAACCGTCCGACGCCACAGCGGAGCGCGGCACCGCGGCGGTGGCACGTGTCGACTTGACGCGTGTCCATCCGCGCCGCTACTAATACCCTGCCATGGCCAAAGGCAAAACCGTCAAGCTTGTCGTGGTTACCCCAGAGCGGCAGGTCCTGGAAGAGACCGCCGAGGCGGTTGTGATCCCCGCGCACGATGGCGAGCTGGGGATCCTGCCGGATCGCGCACCGCTGATGTGCGAGCTGGGGATTGGCCAGATGCGCTACCGGAGAGACGGCGCGACCCGCCGACTGTTCATCGACGGCGGCTTCGCCCAGGTCCTCGATAACAACGTCACCGTGCTGACCGAACACGCGGCCCCGGCCGAGGAGATCAGCGACGAGATGGTCGCCGAGGCCGAGCATTCGGCCGCCGAATTGCCCGGTAAGACGCTGGAAGAAGTCGAAGCTCGCCGCCGCGCCAAGCGCCGAGCCAGCGTCCTCCGCAACCTGCAAGTCGCCCACTAGCATCGGGGTAATAATAGCTCGCCGGGCGCCGACGCGGGGCTATCATACGTCGCGCATAGCAAAGACCAGGGGATTGGCCGATGACCGAGACGTCGGCGGAAATGTCGGTTGTCAATGGCGACGTGAAATGCACATGGTGCGCCTATGCTCTCCGCGGGCATACCGGCGATGAAAAGTGTCCCGAATGCGGTACACCGATTCTCTTCTCGGTGGCGCAGGGCCCGCCGCTTGTCCGCAAGCCGGATCAGCCGATTGCGATCGAAGCGCCGACGGCGTGTGTGCGCTGCGGCGCCGCTCTCCAGTCGCTGACCAGCGACGATGACTGCCCCAACTGCCACGCGCCGGCCTGGTTCTCGAGCCATGGCAACTGGCTGCGCGCCAGCGACCCCCAATGGCTGGATCGCCTCCGCCGCGGCGTGCGCCTCTGGCTCTGGGCCCTGTTCACGATCCTGTTTCTGAACGTTGTCGCGTTTTGCACGGTCGTCCTTTTCCCTTGGCTGGCCTCTTGGCGTGCTATCGGCTGGGAAACGCAAGAGCTCATCGACACGGCGCGGCGTCAGTTTGGGCTAGTTGCCTCATTCTTCCTGGTCGCAGCCGTCTTTTTGAGCACGACAGCCGAGCCGGTGCTGACGCTGTCGGAGCCGAGGGTCTCACTGCGTCGAGTCTTGCGGGTGCTCGCCGGCGCTTTGCTGGCGTGTTGCGTACTGGCAAGAGTCGTGGAGCTTGCGGCTGTCAGCGTCGACGCAGCGTTCACCTGGCCATTCGTGGTGCTGCACTACGTGGTGGAAGTGCTGGGAGCGGCAGTGACGCTCGCGTTGATTGGCCACTTCACGCGTCTGGCGCGTCGGATCCCTGACCGAAGGCTGACGCGCCGTCTGGCTGTCGTTTTCTGGTGCTACTGTGCCTGCTACGGTGCCGACTGGCTGCTGACGCTGTCCATTTCACTGGCCTACGCATACCCGGGCGCCCAGGGGCCCGCCGGCAGGGCGTTTCCCGGAGGGCTGCCCGCTCTTGTCCTCACTTACTTTGCGGTCAACCTGGGTTTTCTGGTGCTGACCGTTTGGATGGTATTCCTGCTGCTCCGGTACCGCCGCGCCCTGGTGAAGGCTCGCCGGCTGGTGTGCGCCGAGACGGAGGGATGGCAACCGGCTCAGTCCGGCCCGGAGCAGAGCGCCGGGTAGCAGGTAACGCCGCTCACTCGTTCAGGCAACCAACGATCGAGTCTGCCCGCGCGCTTTGCCCGGCAAGCCGCGCGCCTCATGCCGCGCCGGCTCTCGAGCGGCTGCTGGCTATCCGCGATTGTTCGCTCGCTGACGGCGGAAAGCGGGCGGCTTACTGTGGAGTAAACGGCGGCAGTTTGAAGGCCACGCCTTCGTCCGGGGCGTCAACTTCGCGCAGCTCAGAAACCCCCAGCGCGCGCAGATGCACCAGCACCGTTTGTACGATTTCCTCGGGGGCGGAAGCGCCGGACGAGACACCGGCCGTCGACACGCCTTCGAACCACCGCGGGTCGATGTCCTTCGGCCCGTCGATCAGGTGGGCCCGCACCCCCCGGGACTTGGCCACCTCAGTCAGACGCAGGGAGTTGGATGAGTTCGGCGATCCCACCACCAGTAGCAGATCGATCTTTCCGCTGATCTCCTTGATCGCGTTCTGACGGTTCTGCGTGGCGTAGCAAATGTCCGCGCTCGGCGGCAGCTCCAACTGCGGAAACTTCTCGAGCAACGCCTCGACGATCTCCCGCGTGTCATCCTGGCTCAGGGTGGTCTGCGTCAGAATCACGCCCTTCTCGCCGGGGTCGATTTCCAGTCGTCGTACGTCCTTCAGGTCTTGCACCAGCACCGTGCGATCCGGCGCCTGGCCCATCGTGCCGACCACTTCGTCGTGCCCGCCGTGGCCGATCAGAATGATGCGGTAACCCCTTCGGACGTACCACTGCACCTCCTTGTGTACTTTGGTCACCAGCGGGCAGGTCGCGTCGATCAGCCGCAAGCGCCGCGCGCGGGCCTGCTCGTAGACCTCCGGCGGGCTGCCGTGCGCTGAAAGAATCGTCACCGCCCCGGGTGGCACCGCATCCAACTCGTCCACGAAAACCGCCCCCGTCGCGCCCAGTCGTCGCACCACGTGCGAGTTGTGCACGATCTCCTTGCGGACGTAGATCGGCGAACCGTATTTTTCCAACGCCAGCTCGACGATGCGGATCGCGCGTACGACCCCGGCACAAAACCCTCTCGGCTTGGCGATGATCGCTTCCATCCGGTTCCCTGTGCGTTCGGCCGTTCGGCCCTCGGTACGGCAGCGCCGCGGCCGGGTTCGTCGGTCCGCCGGTACCTTGATAGAGTTTAGCGCTTCGGTCGTCGGTGGGAAACCCGCGCAAAAGCGGGTATCGGTCGGTGCCCCAAGCGCGAGCGCTGCTCTACGCGTCAGCGACGAATCGCCGGAGAGCCCGCTCGCCTACGGCCCGCAGCCCTCATGGTCCGCGTCGCAAGCTGCCGGACGCCCACTCACGCGATGCCGACGAATCTGCGAATGCCGCCTTCCAGATCCTCGAGGGTGTATTCCCGGTTCAGATCGATCGGCAGAAACGTACCGTGGTTGTGCTCGCTGGCAAGGACAATCAGGCGGCCGATGGTGGTGTAACCGTCCTCTTGCGGAGTGTGCCCGGCGATGAAGTACTTGACGCCCAGCCGCTGTGCAAATGCCTCCACCACCTCGATCGAGTGAAAGCGACCCCACACCAGGGCATAGGCCGACCCGCCGGGTGAGAGGTCTTCTTCCGTCAATTCGCGCTCGAAGACCGAGGCGTCGAAGGAATCGAGCAAGAGCGGGTCGGGCAGGCTGTGGCACATAAAGATGCCGCTCCGTGTGCGGGCTGCCAACGGTAACGCTGAGATGTAGTCGCGGACGGCTTCCAGGACGGCTCCGGTCTGGGGCCCGAAACGGTACTCGACGCCCAGCTCGAAATCATAGAGGACCGACCGGCCGCCCTTGGTGATCTCCTGGCCGCGAAGTTGAGCGAGCTCGTGGTTGGATTGGAGAAAATAGATGTTATCCGGGAACTGACACTTCCACTGGACCGCCCGCAACAGCAGGTCGATCGACAAGTCGAGCTGCTCGGGCCAATTCACGTCTTCGTGGATCAGCTCGTGCAGAATCACGCTGCGTCCCGGGCTGCGTTCGAGCGCGCAGAACCGCTGGAGCTTCTCGAAGTTCGGCAGATTCCCGTGCAGGTCGCCGGTCATCACGACTTGCCCCGCCGATCCGAACTCCAGCAGCGCGCCTTTGCGGTTGGGGTCCTCGCGGATCAAGGTGGCCGCCTCGCGCAGCAGGCGACAGGCCGTCTCGGCATCGGGTAGCTGCGTCACGGTTTTCCCGGTCCTTTCGAGCATGGCTTAGAGGCAGATGTTCGCCGAAATCCCCGACCGCGTCAAAGTTGGCGCGCCGCTCAGCGGAGGGTTCAGCCTTTTGTCTCGGATGGCGTAGCGGACTCCTGGTTTTTCGCTAATAGAAGCTGGATCATCTCCAGCCGGGAGAGCACCGTGGACATGTCCTCGGGGCGGTGTTCCCGCTTGCTCGCGCAGCACTCCACGATCAGACGGGAAAGCGGCAGCGGGACCCGTGGGTTGGTTTCATGCGGGGGCTGAGTGCCTCGGCGGGCGTCCAGGTCGATTTTCTTCGCCCCGGCCGGCGCGCCGGGCAGGATCGTACTGAACGCTTTGCCGGTCAGCACCCAGTACATTGTCGCGCCCAGGTTGAAGATGTCAGTGCGCTGGTCCAGATGGGTCAGCGCGACCTGCTCGGGCGCGATGAAATCCGGCGTGCCCTGAATCCGTTCCTTTCTATGCCCCACCCGGCAGCTCTGGCCGAAGTCGATGATCTTCACCCCGCCGTCAGGAGTCAGAAAAATGTTGTTGGGCTTGATGTCGGCGTGAACGTAACCGTGGCGGTGCATGGCCTGCAAGCCCTCGGCGACGTGCCGGAAGATCTCGACGACCGGTTCCACCCGCTCGGGGCGCTTGTCCTGATAACGGTGGTCAAGCCGTTCACCTTCGGCCAACTCCATGATCAGAAACAGCTCGCGGATTTTCAGCCAGCGGCGCGTCCGGACGATGTCCATGCACTTGCGTAAGTAGGGATGGTCGAGCTCGTGCGCCACCTTGTATTCGGTCTCGGCCTGCTCGATGAAGCGATCGTCTTGGGGGCCGTGGCGGACGACGTGCTTGATGGCCACCGGTTGGCGCGCGGCGCGCGCACGTGCTTCGTAGATCACCGCCCCGGCCCCCTTGCCGATCCGGCTGATGATCTCGTAACCCGGCAGTTGCGCGAAGGTGCGCGCCATCATCCCTGCCCGGGGGCGACAAAAAAATGTCCCGGCCCGCTGCCAGGACGCCCCCTGATTCTATCGTATTCCCACGGCCGCCGCGAGAATCTTCCCGTTGCCAACCACGCGCTCCACCGTGTCTCCCGTCCGACTTGGCCGCCTGCGTTTACGGGACGATGCCCTTGCGTACCAGCAGGTCGCACAAATCGTGCGCCTGGGCGGGCAGCTCTGGGTGCAGACGGGCATCGGAGGTCGGGTGGAGCCAGACGCGCTCAAGCTCGAGCCCGTGCCGCTGCGTCATGCTGCCGAACACCGCCAGCAGAGTCTGGGCCTGCGCCTGCGGTAGCCGCTTTCCCTGCGAGCTGACGACCGCCAGGCGAATCCGCGGGCCACTCGGCCGCCACGCACACTCCCCGCTCGGCCAAACCACGCAGTCATAGGCGGCAAGGTCACCGGCGGCGTTTGGTGCCGTATACTCGATCCGCAGGTCTTTGATGGGTCGTGCGCTTTCGGCCATCAGCAGCGTCGCCGACGACCAACCGGGGGTGAGCGGTTCGAGCCACAATAGAATCGCCGCCCCAAGCGTCATCGCCGCGACCAGGGATGCGACGATTCGCGTGTTTCGCTTGTCGGCACCCACCAGCAGTCCCTTACGTTGGGTTCCCAGCATCCCTGCCGCTCAAAATGTACCAGACAATCGCCCGGCGTGCAACCCGATGCTGCCCAGCCCTCACGCAAGCGTCGGCTGCCCGCGGAAGCGGAGTGATCCAAAAGTGACTATACTATACTCTCGGCATGAAGCCGAACTCAGCCCAAGATCTGCTCGGCGTGTTTTTCACTTTCCTGCTCACAGCCGGCTTTACCTGGGCCGACGCCGTCGTCCTCAAAGGCAGGCCGCCTTTCCGCAACGTCCGGATCATTGACTTCAAGCACGGCCGACTCGTCTTTCGCGGGGTCTCAAAAGAGGTGCTCCGCAAGCCGCTCAATGAGGTTGCTCGCTTCAAAATCGACCGAAGTCCCATACTCACTGGCGCGGAAGCCCTTGCGCAGACCAACGCCCAGGAGTCCCCTGCCGCCTATCGGCGGGCGCTCACGAAAGCCGCCGACCCCTGGCTGCGCGATCTGATCCGCGTTCGGCTGTTGGAGGCCTGCGATCGCGCCGGACGGTTCGACGAGGCCGTCGCGCTGTACACCGAACTGCTGCGAGGCCAAACGGTCCCGGCAAACAGCCCGGCCCCGCGCCATCCGGGTGCGGTGGGGTGGGCGACAAACCAAGAGCCCCGGCGACACTGGCTCGCCGAGAACGAACCACACCCCTGGCGGCTGTTATTGGGACGTTGCCGGATTGCGCTCGGACAGTTCGCCCGCGCGGCCGACGAGTTGCTCGCGCTGGCGGAATCCGCGCCGAGTCGTGGTCTGAGCGCCGACGCGCTGTATTATGTGGGTGTGGCGCACGAGCGCATGGAACGGGCTGACGTCGCCGCCGAGCTTTACAGGGAGCTATTGCGACGGGAGGATCTGCCGGCAGACCTCCGCCGGCTTGCGGAGCGCGGCTTGCAACGACTCGGAGAGTGAACGGGTGCACGAGGTGAAGTACTTCCTACAAACCTTCGGCTGCCAGATGAACATTCTGGACAGCCAGCTCATCGAGGGCCAACTGCGGGCGCGCGGGATGACGCCGGTGACGAACTACCGCGACGCCGACGTGATCCTGTTCAACACGTGCAGCGTCCGTCAGCATGCCGAGGACAAGGTCTACTCGCGTCTCGGTCAGATCCAGGGCTTCAAACAGTCGCGACCGGAAACCGTCGTCGGCGTGGTCGGCTGCATGGCCGAGCGCGTTAAGCTCGACCTCTTCGTCCAGGCGCCGCATCTCGACCTGCTTTGCGGCCCGGGTGAGCTGAACCAGCTTCCGGCACTCATCGAAGAAGTCCGGGCACGCCGCGCGCAGGTCGCCGCGCTGGCCGGCAGCCAGTCGCGCCGCACCCCGGTCTTGCAGCGGGCGCTGGAATCTGACAGTCTCGAAACGCTCGATCTGTCCCGCGCGCCGCAGACCGAAGGCAACGTGCTCCAGTCCTACGTCCGCGTGCAGCGCGGCTGCGACAAGTTCTGTACGTTCTGCGTGGTGCCCTTTGTCCGCGGTCCGGAGCGCAGCCGGCCACCGAGCCATATCGTCCAGGAAGCCCGGACGCTAGCTGACCGCGGCTGCCGCGAGGTCACGCTGCTGGGACAGACGGTCAACAGCTATGTCCACCAGGAGAACGGCCAAGCGGTCACGTTCGCCAAGCTGCTGGAGCGCGTGCATGAGGTGGACGGCATCGACCGCCTCCGCTTCGTGACCAGCTTCCCGGCCGACTGGGACGAAGACATCTTCCGCGTGATGCGCGATCACCCGCGCCTCATGCCGCAGTTGCACATTCCCGCGCAAAGCGGCTCCGGCCGCATCCTCAAAGCGATGCGCCGCACGTACACCGCCGACAGCTACCTCAAACTGTTGGACACCGCCCGCAAGTACGTCCCGCACATCGCGCTCGCGGGCGACTTCATCGTCGGCTTCTGCGGCGAAACGGAGGAGGACTTCCGGCAGTCGGTCGATCTGGTGCGCAGAGTCCAATACGAGAGCCTGTTCATCTTCAAGTACTCGCCGCGCCCCGGCACCAAGGCCGACCGCAATCTTGCCGACGACGTCCCGCACGCCGTCAAGGTTCGCCGCAACAACGAGTTGCTGGCGGTGCAGGACGAGATCAGCCTGCGGCACAAGCAGGCGCTCATCGGCCAGACAGTCGAGGTACTGGTCGAAGGCTTCAGCAAGGCTGCCCGCAAGGCGCAGGGCGAACCCAGCTCCCAACTCCGCACGCGCGGCAAAGCGAGCCCCACGTTCGGCGTGGGTGCGTCGGGTGACCGGACCCAACAAGCCGGTAGGTCGGGTCCTCAGACCCGACAAGACGACCAACCGACGCAAACAGGTCGGGCAGGTTCCACCCGCCGCCCGGCCGCAGACCGGTCGGCCATCCAACTTGTTGGCCGGACGCCCGGCGACCTGCTGGCTGTCTTCGACGCCCCGCCGGAGCTTATCGGCGCCATCGTCAACGTTCGTGTCGAAGGCGCCTCGCCACACACGCTATTCGGCCACGTAACCGAGGTCGTCTCTCCGCCCCGTGCGCGAAGCGCATCGCAGCCGCAGCGCCGCGACGACTGCGTTTCGCTGCCGATCCTGCCAGCGTAGGGCCATCCGAGCCCTAAGCGCTAGCAGGAACGATGCGCGCCACAAAGGGCGGGCCGAGCGCAGCAAGACAATCTCATGGCCATGACGGTACCGTGACCATGCCGGCCCCAACGGCAAACCGTACAATCCAGCCATGCCCATGTCCGGCCCCGACAAATGTCCCGAGTGCGGTCACGAACCGCTCTTGCCGTTGAGCCCGGGGAACTGCCCGGAATGCGGCTTCGAGTATGACCAGGACACGCTGATCTGGCGGCCGCGGCGGCCGTGGCGGATTTATCTCCTGTTCGTCAACACGCTGATCTTTCTGCCGTGGCTGTTTCGATTCTTGCAGGTCGTCGTTCTGCTGCGGCAGTGGCCGACGACGCCGGTCGTGCTGGGGGCGCTGGCGTCGTTGACAACCCTCGGGTGGGCTTTGCCGCGGATTCGCGTGCTGCTTTCCGAGGGTCACCGCTATGCCGCTGTTACGCCGCGCGGGATTCAGGCTCGCACGCCGCGCAACGCCTACACCATCCCCTGGGAAGACTTGGGCGAGGTCACGGTGCTGCTGGGTGTTCCGCGCGTCAAGCAGCGTGGCAGGTCGGGGGTCTGCGAGCTGGATTGGATTTTCGACACGGATCAGGAGGTCAGAGACTTCCTGGCGAAGATCGAAGAAGCCCGGTGGCGCCACCAAACCGCCGCGACGGCGCCGTGACGGGAATCGCTGTTGACGATTGGCGAGCGGGAC
>JBHHZX010000058.1:0-14137 GCA_046758265.1 Phycisphaerae bacterium | reverse complement strand
GCCGCGCCGGCTGAAGCCGGCGGCTCTTCACGAAGAGCTTTGTTAGTGCGGTCTTATTCTTCCGGGGGCCTGTTCGCGGCGCGGCGGGCGTCGAGGAAGGATTGCAGGATCACCTGCGCAGCCAACGCGTCGCGACGCTTCCGGCGCTTGGAGCGGCTTAGAATCGCGGCCCGCATAAACTGATCGGCCTGAAAGCTGCTCAGCCGCTCGTCCCAGAGCTCGACCGGGAGGTTTCCCAAGTTGCGGAGCTGTTGGGCGAACTCTTGAGAGCGTTTCGCCTGTGGCCCGAGTGAGCCGTCCATGTTGATGGGCAGGCCGACGACGGCGGCGGCGACGTCGTTTTCGGCCGCCCATTGCAGGACCCGGCGGGCGTTTCCGGAAGCGGTTCCGGTGCCGTCAAGCGTCGCCGCTGGGGATGCGATCCTTTCGGCGGGGTCGCCGAGCGCGAGGCCGATCCGCCGTTCTCCGTAGTCAATTCCGAGCCAACGTGCCATAAGTGCTTGTCCAACAGTCCCTTATGGACGCCACCTGTGCGGTTGAGGCCGCGCTTCGGCGCGGGGCAGATCGCTGGGGGCCATCGATGGCTCCCGATCGCTGCCCGCCAACGTACGCAGCGTGTTGAGGGCTGTCGGGCTGCACGAGCAAGAACGATTCCTGTTCAACCGATGCCCGAGAAAAACTGCCAAGATCGCCCTTGCACAGCGGGACATAGCGATTATACTAATATGATTACAGATGGGCCAGCGGTCTCTCGGCAGGCTACCGCGCGCCGTTTCGGGTGGGTAGCGCAAGGAGAGGCGCGCACGCAGCGATGAGCAGCGGAGACGTGACGGTTTGGGCACACGCAGTTTCGCTGCAATCCGCATCACCCCGCCTAGGGAGGAATAGAACCCGTCGGGTTCATGCTTGACCGCGAGGGCTTCCCGTATGGACATTCAGAACGTTTGCGATTTCAGCCGTTGTGGCGACGCGGTTGCGATCCCCGACCTGATCGAGATCCAGACCAAATCCTACGCGCGCTTCCTTCAGCGCGATGCCGACCCCGGCAAACGCCGGCGCCAAGGGCTCGAGGCGCTGCTGCGCGAGACGTTTCCGATCGAGAGCTATGACGGGAACATATGGCTGGAGTACCTCGATTACACGCTGGATGCTCCCCGCTACACCCCCGACGAGTGCCGCGAGTTGGGCCTGACCTTCGGCATGCCCTTCCGCATCCGCGTTCGCCTACACCGCAAGGACAAGGAGGAGGTCCAGGAAGAACTGATCTATCTGGGAGAGATGCCGAAGATGATCGGCGGCGGCGAGTTCATCGTGAACGGCTCCGAGCGCGTCATCGTCTCACAGTTACACCGCTCGCCCGGGGTGGACTTCGTCAAGGAGTCGGCCGAGGGTGACCGCGCGCTGCACGCCTGCCGCATCATTCCCGAGCGCGGCTCATGGATCGAAATCAACGTCACCCGCAAGGATCTGCTCGCGGTCCGGATCGATCAGAGCAGCAAGATCGCGGCGGCCACGTTCTTGCGGGCGATGGACGAGAAATACGGGACGGCCGAGGCGATCGTGCGGGCCTTCTACCAAGTGAAGACCGCCCGCGTGCGCGACCTGAAGCCCGAGATGTGGGCGGCGGCAAACGTGATCGATCCGGAAACCGGCGAGGAATTGGTCGGCGCGGGCCGGCAGATCGGCGAAGCACTCAACAAGATTCGCGAGTCGTCCCTCAAGCAGGTGGACGTCATCAGCAAGATGCAGGACGCAATCATCCTGAACACGCTCGCCGAGGACACTGCCAGCTCGCACGAAGAGGCTGTGCTGAAGATCTACGCCCGGCTGCGTCCCGGCAACCCCGTGCAGCTTGACAAGGCTAAGAAGCTGTTCCAGGAGAAGTTCTACGACGAGAACCGCTACCGGCTCGGAAAAGTGGGGCGGTTCCGGCTCAACCGCAAGTTCGAGCAGGGTATCCCGGAGTCGGAGATGGTTCTGCGGCCCGAGGACTTTTTAAGCGCGCTGCAGTATTTGCTCGCGTTGCGGGCCGGCGAGGGACAAGTCGACGACATTGACCACTTGGGCAACCGGCGCCTGCGAACGATCGACGAGCTCGCGTCAGACGAGCTGCGGAAGGGCTTCCTCAAGCTTCGCCGCACCGTCCAGGAACGCATGAGCCTGAAGGACCCCGAAACCATTGGCAAGATCGCCGAGCTCGTCAACACCAAGAGTATTTCCAGCGCGATCGATTTCTTCTTCGGCCGTAGCGAGCTGTCGCAGGTGGTCGATCAGACCAATCCGCTTTCCCAGTTGACGCACGAGCGGCGTCTGTCGGCGTTGGGGCCCGGCGGCCTGAACCGCAAGCGAGCCGGTTTCGAAGTTCGCGACGTGCACATCAGCCACTATGGGCGCGTGTGCCCGATCGAGACGCCCGAAGGCGTCAACATCGGCCTGATCGCTTCGCTGGGAATCTACAGCTCTGTGGACGAATACGGCTTCTTGATTACGCCCTATCGTAAGGTCCAACGCGGCAAGGTGGACGACAACATCGTGTATTTAAGGGCCGATGAGGAGATGAAGGCGACGCTGGCGCCGCCGGACGTCGTCCAGTTGGGTTCAAGTGATATTGAGATTCCCCCCGTCGAGGCCAAAGACGAGTATCTGGCCCGCTGGCGGAAATCCGGCAGCGAGCGGCGGAGCGCGAAGCTGCGCGACGGCACACTCCTGGCGCGGGTGTACGGTGATTTGAAGCAGGTGACCAAGGAAGGCATCGACTACGTCGATATCTCGCCGAAGCAAACGGTGGGCGTGTCGGCGGCGCTGATCCCGTTCCTCGAGCACGACGACGCCAACCGCGCGCTCATGGGCTCGAACATGCAGCGGCAGGCGGTGCCGCTGATCAGGACGGACCCGCCGATCATCGCGACGGGCATGGAACGGGCGGTGGCGGAGAACAGCGGGATGGTCGTGCGGGCGTGCAAGGCGGGGAAGGTGACGTACGTTGACGCACAGCGGATCGTGATCGACGACACCGAGGAATACGAACTCCGGAAATTCGTCGGCTTGAACGAGCGCACGGCGTTGAACCAAAGGCCGATCGTCCGCGTGGGGGAGCGAGTCAGGACCGGGCAGATCATTGCCGACGGGGCCTCCACGCGCCAGGGCGAGTTGGCGCTGGGGCGGAACGCGCTGGTGGCGTTCATGACCTTTGACGGTTACAACTTCGAGGACGCGATCCTGATCTCGGAGCGGCTGGTAAAGGACGACGCCTTTACCAGCATTCACATCGAGTCGCACGACATCGAGATCCGTGAGACCAAGCTCGGGCGCGAGGAATTTACCCGCGACATCCCGAACGTGTCGGAGCGGGCCCTGCGCAACCTCGACGAGCGCGGAATTGTGCGGACCGGCACGCGGGCCGGTCCGGGCGATATCCTGGTCGGGAAAGTCTCGCCCAAGAGCAAGACCGAACTGAGCCCCGAAGAAAAGCTGCTGCACGCGATTTTCGGCCGCTCGGGCGAGGACGTGAAGAACGACTCGCTCGAACTGCCGGCCGGGCAGGAAGGGATCGTGATCGGCTCGCGGCATTTCTCGCGCCGCACGCATCTCAACGAAGAGCAGAAAAAGAAGATCGAAGCCGAGATGAAGGCCTTCAAGGCCGAATGCGACGAGCGGCGCATCAAGCTCTTCAAGCGGATGTGTGAGGCGATCGAGGGGCTGACCGGTCAGGTCATGATCGATCCGAATTCGCGTCAAAAAGTGGGTAAGAGCGAGAACCCCGACGTCATCCTGGAGCAGATCGAGACGTTCAGCCTGACCTGGGTGAAGCCGGCCTCGAAACGCGCTGAGGCCGAAGTGCTTCACAAGCAGTTCTGGCCGCGGATTGAAGCCATCGGCGAGGATTGCGAGCGCCGACTCGGGCACATGAGGCGGGGGGACGAATTGCCGTCTGGCGTCCTGGAGATGGTGAAGGTCTACGTCGCCACCAAGCGGACGCTGTCGGTTGGGGACAAGATGGCGGGGCGCCACGGCAACAAAGGGGTCATCGCCCGCATTATGGCCGAGGAGGACATGCCGTTCCTCGAAGACGGTACGCCGGTGGACATCTGCCTCAACCCGCTCGGCGTTCCCAGTCGTATGAACGTCGGGCAGATCCTGGAGACACACCTGGGATGGGCGGCGGCGGTGCTGGGCTTCCAGGTCGTTACGCCGGTCTTCGACGGCGCGAACGAGGAGCAGATCAAGCAATGCGTGGAGGCCGCGAACGCCAAAGTTCGCGAGCGGTCGCAGGACGTCGAGGTGGTTCGCCGGGTCGGCCAGACCGGGGAACTCCTGGTCGAGATGCCGCCGAGTGGGAAAGTGACGCTGCATGACGGGCGGACCGGCGAACCGTTCGACCAGCCGGTCACAGTCGGCTACATGTACTTGCTGAAACTGCACCACCTGGTCGATGACAAGATTCACGCCCGTTCGACGGGGCCCTACAGCCTGATCACGCAGCAACCGCTGGGTGGGAAGGCCCGCACGGGCGGCCAGCGGTTCGGAGAGATGGAGGTCTGGGGGCTGGAGGCGTACGGCTCGGCGTACGTGCTGCAAGAGCTGCTGACGGTCAAGAGCGACGACGTCGAGGGTCGCACCAAGATCTACGAGAGTATGGTGAAGGGCACGCACACGCTCAACGCCGGCACGCCGGTCTCGTTCGACGTGCTCTGCAACGAGATCCGCGGACTGGGGCTGAATATCCAGCTTGAGAAGCGGAAGCTGTTCTGAGCAGGGAGTGCGACGGACAGTGAAATGACCGAGCAAACGGACAGCCTGAAGGTGACCTACGGGACCGTGGAGGACACCAATCCGCCGGAACTGGCGCAGTTCTACCAGCGACTGCACCACAACATCGCGGCACAACCCGCCCAGATTGAGAAGATGATGGCCAACAGCGTCGCGTTCGTGACGGCGCGTCGCGACGGCAAGCTGATCGGCATCGCCCGGGGCCTGTGCGACGGTCTGCGCGGGTACTTGACCGAATGCAAGCTGGATCCGGCCTACCAGGGCCCGGCGGCCGTGACCCGCACCGACGGCCGGATCGAGCACGACCAGCACGGGATCGCGGCCGAAATGGCCCGGCGGGTGCTGAGCGCGATGGTCGCCGCGGGCGTGCGGCGGATCGACGTGCTGGCCTGGGGCACGGAAGTGGATTTTTGCGAAGAGCTGGGCTTTAAACGGCAGGGTGGCCTGGTGGGCCTGACCATGCGGGCCGAAGGCCAGGCGGCGACCGGATAGCACGAGAGGGACGACTTCCAATGGCCGATACGGTTTACGATCGCATCAACGACTTCACCGCCGTACGCATCGGGCTGGCTTCGCCCAACGACATCCGGGCCTGGTCATTCGGTGAAGTCAAGAAGCCGGAGACCATCAACTATCGCACGTACCGGGCGGAAAAGGACGGTCTGTTCTGCGAACGCATCTTCGGTCCCGAACGGGACTGGGAGTGCTTCTGCGGCAAATACCGCGGCGTCAAGTATAAAGGCATGATCTGCGATCGCTGCGGGGTGAAGGTGACGCACAGCCGGGTCCGCCGCAAACGCATGGGGCACATCAACCTGGCCGCGCCGGTCGTGCACATCTGGTTCTTCAAGTCCATGCCCTCCCGGCTGGGCACGCTGCTGGACATGAAGACCACGAACCTGGAGAAGATCATTTATTTCCAGGAATACGTGGTCGTCGACCCGGGCGCCTCGAAGCTCGAACCCAAGCAGTTGCTCACCGAGGAAGAGTACCGCCGGGCGGTGGAGGAGTACGGCGACAGCGGCTTTCGCGCGATGATGGGGGCCGAGGCGATCCGCGAGTTGCTCTTGCAGATGGACCCGGCCCAGGTCTCGCAAGAGCTGTATGAGGGCCTGAAGAAGACCAACAGCAAGCAGAAGATCAAAGATCTGTCGAATCGCCTGAGGCTGGTCGAGGCGATGCGGCACAGCGGCAACGAGCCGCACTGGATGGTGCTGGAAGTCATTCCGGTGATCCCGCCCGATCTGCGCCCGCTGGTGCTGCTGGACAGCGGCAACTTCGCCACCAGCGACCTGAACGATCTGTACCGCCGCATCATCAACCGCAATAACCGGCTCAAGAAGCTGATCGATCTGAACGCGCCCGAAGTCATCATTCGCAACGAGAAGCGGATGTTGCAGCAGGCGGTCGATGCGCTGTTCGACAACAACCGCTGTCGCCGACCGGTGCTCGGTTCTTCCAACCGTCCGCTGAAGTCACTGACCGACATGATCAAGGGCAAGCAGGGGCGCTTTCGCGAGAACCTGTTGGGCAAGCGGGTGGACTACTCGGCGCGGAGCGTGGTGGTCGTGGGGCCGGAACTGGACATGCACCAATGCGGTTTGCCCAAGAAGATCGCGCTGGAACTGTACCAGCCGTTCATCATTCGCAAGCTGCGCGAGCGCGGGTTGGCGGACACGATCAAGAGTGCCAAGAAGATGCTCGAGCGGCGCGAGCAGCCGATCTGGGACATTCTGGAGGAAGTGATCTACCAGCATCCGGTGCTGCTGAACCGGGCCCCGACACTGCACCGCATGGGGATCCAAGCCTTTGAACCGGTCTTGGTGGAAGGCAACGCGATCAAGATACACCCGCTGGTGTGCAAAGGCTTCAACGCGGACTTCGACGGCGACCAGATGGCCGTCCATTTGCCTCTGTCGATCGAAGCCCAGGCGGAGGCTCACGTGCTGATGATGAGCACGCACAACATCTTCAGCCCGGCCAACGGGGCACCCAACACGCCCGCCACGCAGGACATCGTCTTGGGCATCTTCTACCTGACCTGCGACCACACCGACGAACCGGGTGAACGAGAGTCGGGGCAGGAGCTGTCCTTCGCCTCGATAAACGAGGCTTTCATGGCCTTGCACAGCGGGCAAATCGGGATTCATACGCCAATTCGCGTCCGCATCCCGCACAGGGAAATCATTAACGGGCACGAGCTGGGCGCTGAGCGGACGCCGGCTGACGGTGTGGTGGTGACCACGGTGGGGCGCTGCATTTTCAACGATGTCCTCCGTCCGGAGTTGCCGTTCTACAACTATCCGCTCTCTCAAAAGGGTTCGGCCCGGGTGATCGCCGATTGCCACGAACGGCTGGGCCGCAAGGCGACGGTCGAGCTGCTCGACAGCATAAAGAACCTGGGCTTCCAGCAGAGTACGTTAGCCGGTCTGTCCTTCGCGCTTACCGACCTGCGGATTCCGGAAGCCAAGCCGAAGATCCTGGACGCCGCCCAGAAGGTCGTCGACCGGGTCGAGAAGAACCATGCCAACGGCGTAATCACGCCGATGGAGCGTCACAACCAATTGATCGACATCTGGGTGCATGCCCGCGAACGCGTCACGAAGGAGATGATGGAGACGCTGAAGACCGATTGGCGTCTGGCAGACGGCAACGAAGCGAAGACCGGGGATGCCAAGGCCAAGCCGTATCTGAACCCGATTTACCTGATGAGTGATTCCGGCGCGCGCGGCTCGGTCGACCAGATTCGGCAGCTGGCCGGCATGCGGGCCCTGATGGCCAAGCCGTCGGGCGAGATTATCGAGGCCCCGATCAAGTCGAACTTCCGAGAGGGCCTGTCGGTGCTGGAGTACTTCAGCTCCACGCACGGGGCCCGTAAGGGTCTGGCCGATACGGCCCTGAAGACCGCCGACTCGGGCTACCTGACGCGGAAACTGGCGGACGTGGCCCAGAATGTGATCATCACCCAGCGTGACTGCCGGACGGTCGAGGGCATCACGAAGAGCACGATTTACAAAGGCGAGGAAGTCGACGTGCGGCTCTCTGAGCTCATCGTCGGCCGCGTGGCCCGCGACACGATCCGCCACCCTGTCACCGACGAGATCATCATCCGTGAAAACCAGCTCTTTACGCCGGAGATCGCCTGTCGCATCGAGGACAAGCCGGAGGATGGCGGCCTGGGGCTCGACAGCGTTCGTGTCCGCAGCCCGTTGACGTGCGAGGCCGAGCAGGGCATCTGCGCCCTGTGTTACGGGGCCGATCTCTCTACCGGCAAGCTCGTGGAAGAGGGGTTGGCGGCCGGCATCATCGCCGCCCAGTCCATCGGCGAGCCAGGTACGCAGTTGACCATGCGCACTTTCCACACCGGCGGGGTTGCCAGTCACGCCGTCGTCGAGAACCAGATCACTAACAACTATGCCGGCCGTGTCGTCTATCACAATCTCAACGCCGTCGAGATGACCGCCGCGGAGACTGGCAAGAAGATCTACCGTGTGCTGAAGCGCAACGGCGAGATCGCGATCAACGACGACAAGGGCCGCGAGCTGGAGCGTTACAAGGTGCCCTACGGTGCCGCGGTGCTGCACCTGATGGATGCGAAAGTCGCGGCTCGGGAAGTGATCGTGCAGTGGGACCCGCACTTCACGCCGATGCTCGCCGAGGCAAAGGGTTTCGTGCGGTTCCAGGACGTGGTGGAAGGCGAGACGGTCCGCGCCGAACAGGAAGGCAAGGCCGACAGCAAGTGGATCGTCGTCGAGCACAAGGGCGACAAGCACCCGCGGATTATCATCGAGGACAGACAAGGCAAGATTCTCGACTTCCACCATCTGCCAGCCAAGGCGCGCATCGAGGTGGCCGAAGGCGACCCGATCACGCCCGGCGGGTTGCTGGCGCGCCAGCCGCGGGAGATTGCCGGCACGCAGGACATCACCGGCGGGTTACCCCGCGTAACCGAGATCTTCGAGGCCCGCAAGCCGAAGGAACCGGCGACCATGGCCGAGATCTCCGGGACGGTCGAGCTGAGCACCGACAAGCGGCGTGGCAAGATGACGATCATCATCCGGTCCGAGTCGGGGATGGAGAAGGAGCACCATGTGGCGCAGGACAAGCACCTGCTGGTGCACGCCAGCGACTATGTGGTAGCCGGCACCGCGCTAATCGAGGGCCCTCTGATTCCGCACGACATCCTGCAAATCAACGGCGAGGAAGACCTGCAGCGCTATCTGCTGAAAGAGATCCAGGCCGTGTATCGCCAGCAGAACGTCGGCATCAACGACAAGCATGTCGAGATCATCATGGCCCAGATGCTGCGCAAGGTGAGGATCGAGTCCGAGGGCGACTCGTGCTTCCTGCCCAAAGAGGTCGTGGACAAGTTCCGCTTCCGCAAGGAGAACGGCCGGCTGGCACGCAGCGTTAAGATCACGGAACCCGGCGACACCGACTTCGAGGTCGGGCAGGTCGTCCTCAAGGAAGACTTCGTCACCAAGAATGACGAGGCAGAGGCCGAGAGCGGCGAACCGGCTAAGGGGCGCAAGCCCAAACCGGCCACTGGCCGAACGCTGCTGCTCGGAATCACCAAGGCCAGCCTGCAAAGCGACTCGTTTATCTCCGCCGCCTCCTTCCAGGAGACCACCAAGGTGCTCACGCTTGCGGCCCTGGGTGGACAGGAAGATCGGCTGGTCGGCCTCAAGGAAAACGTCATTCTGGGACGGCTGATCCCGGCCGGCACCGGGTTCCGCGACTATCAGGACATTAAGCTGAGATACGCGGGCGAACCGATCGAGCCGCCGGCAGCGCTGATCGTGGAACGGCTCGGCGAGGTGCCCCCGCCTGTACTGCTGGACGTCTCACCGCTGGGGACCGACAAGGCCGCCGAGGCGGCTGGTACCGCGCGGGTGGGGACCCCCAGTTCGTAGGGCGGTCCGAGCCGCCGCTGCGCCATCCTGGCCATTGCAGCCGGGCAATCACATGGGAGTACATGCAGTTCGGGCTGGCGGTTTGCGGGCCCGCTTGTTGCCCGCGAAGCGGTCGAAGCTATTTAAGGATTACAAGGATCCAACAGTGCCCGGAGCGAGTTCCTTGAATCCGCGAGCCCGCAGATCCTCAAGCCGGCCAGCCTGCTGGTGATCTACCTCGTCCTGCCAGTCGTGGCACTGCTGACCGCCACCCTGTCGGCGATTGTCGGCATGGGTGGCGGCATGCTGCTGCTGGCGACGATGTTCTGTTTCGTGTCGCACAGCGAGGCAATTCCCTCGCACGCGGCTGTCCAGCTCATCAGCAACTCCACGCGCACGCTCGCGTTTCTGCGGCAGGTGGACTGGCGTACGGTCGGGCGCTTCCTGATCGGCGTGGTTCCCGGGAGCTTCATGGGGCTATTTCTACTAAGCTGGCTCGGCGAGCCGCGCGGGTCGGAACCCTGGCTCAAGTCGCTGGTTGGCGCCTACATCCTCGGGTCGCTGCTGGCCCCGCGGACCACCAAACAGAGCAGCGCGTCGACATGGTGGGACTTTCCGGTGCTCGGCGTCGCAGCCGGAATGGCGGCTTTTACGGTTGGCGCGGTAGGGCCGTTGATCGCCCCGCTGTTCGTCCGCCGAAACTTCGTCAAGGAGCGTCTGGTTGCGACGAAGGCGCTGTGCCAGTCGTTCATCCACACCGCGAAGATTCCCGGCTTCTTGCTGCTGCGCTCATACGAAAACCTCGAGGCGCTGGGAGCGGTTACGCTCGCCATGGCGGTGCTGGTCGTCCCGGGCACGCTGCTTGGCAAGCGGGTTCTCAAGGACGTCTCCGAGCAACGCTTCGTGCTGTTCTACCGTCTCGCGCTGCTGGCTGCGGGCTTGAAGGTGCTGCTGGTCGATGGCGTCGTTCCGCTGCTGCGCGGGTGAGAGACTGGGCGGACACGGCGACGGGGTTGGCACGCGCTCACCCTGCGTCGATGGCCCGACGGATTCGCCAACTTACACTTCAGTAAAGGCTTAGGTAGGCGAGTTAGCGGATTTGCCAGCGCGTCAGCCGGTATTGCCGGTTCACCAGCCAGAGCGTGTCCCAGTCGTCGGCCATTTGGCGCATGTCGAGGTCGAGCCCCTCACGGAAGGCGTTCACGCGTTCCGCTTTGGTCTTCACGACACCGGGGCCGCAGCCCATGAGGACCGACAATCCGATCAGCAAACCAAAGAGCACACATCTGCGCATGTGACACCTCTTAGGGATCCGCTCATCCATGCCCGTCATAGTCTCGGCAGCACCAGGTGGAATGTCAACCTCGCGCTGCGGTCTGTGCAGCGTTCGTCTACGGCGCTCCGGGCGACCTGCCGACGCCGCAGCCGCTTTCTTCCAGACGCCGGGCCAGTTGCGGCGCCAACGTATCGCTGCGGGACGAGATGCGCACCCGGCGTGAAAGGTCATCTTCGTGCCACAGATCGACCCGAATGGCGTCGGCCGCAAGTACGCCGGGGAACCGATCCGCCCACTCGATTGCGATGACGCTGTTGTGCTCATCGAGCATTTCTTCTAAACCGAGCGCGAGCAGTTCGTCGACCGTACGCAGGCGATACGCATCGCAATGGTAGAACGTGAGCCGGCCGGCGTATGCGCGCACCAGGACAAAGGAAGGGCTGACGACCGGTTCGTCGTCGGGGACGCCCAGCCCCAGGGCCAAGCCCTTGGCCAGCTGGGTCTTGCCGGCGCCCAGCGGCCCGCACAGTTCGACGACCTCGCCGCCCCGAAGGGTTTCGCCCAAGACGCGGCCGGCGTCGAGCGTCTGCTGCGGGCTGCGAGACTTGAATTCGAGCGCGCTACTCACGAAAGTGCTCCCAGCCGCCTTTTTCGAGGGGTATGTGCTTCCCGTCAGGGCGGCGCAGCCTCAACTCGCACTCGGCAGTTATTTCTCCCAGGGGGATCAACCCGAGCTGGCGGCACGACTCGATAGACGTACTGCTGGAAAGTACGGCGATCAGCTCGAAATCTTCGCCATCGTACAGGGCGTGCTGGCGCGGCGACTTCCCGGTCTGCTTTGCGAGGCGGAGCGCATCGGGGTGCGTTGCGACATCGAGGGCCGCTTCGTCGAGCGTCGCGCCACAGCCCGAGGCTTCGCAGATGTGCCAGAGATCGATGGCGAGCCCATCGCTGATGTCGATCATGGCGTGCGGTTTCAGCCGCCGGTTGATGGCGCGTGCGATGCGGATCTGCGGTACAGGGCCCAGATGGCGACCGAGCAGCGAGCCGCCTACCTGACCGGTGACGTAGATACGATCCCCCGGTCGGGCGCCGCTGCGGGTAACCGGTGGGCAGCCGGCGTCAGGACGGGTGGCCACCGTCACGCAAATCACCGTGGGGTGCACCCAACTGTTGGTGTCGCCGCCGGTTACGGGGCAGTCAAACTCGGCTCCGCAGTCCCGGACGCCTCGAAACAGCTCGAGAGCCTCGTCCATCGAAAGGCGATCGCTGAGCGCGACCGCGCACAAGGCCGCAACAGGGACTGTTGCCGCCGCGGCGCAATCACTGAGATTCACCGCCATTGCTTTGCGGCCGATCTCATACCACCTGTGCTTGCTCGACTCGAAATCGACACCGTCCATCAACATGTCGACCGTCCAGAGCAGACCGCCGGGGCAAGATTCGAGCGTGGCCACGTCGTGGCCGAAGCCGACCGGCGTTGTGTCGGTGGGGAGCTGGGCCGCCAAGCGGCGGATGAGCTCGCGCTCGCCTTTGGCCGGCGTGGGCGGGCGCGATTGGCCATTGGAAGGCTGGGTCGCTGGATTCATCGGGGACCTCCACGTGATTATCATAGTGCGATCGCGCTCCTCCCGCTGCGCGGGCCGCTTACCTGGTCCTGCGGGCTCCGGCTTTCCCGGCCCGCAGCGGCGAATTGTGGGGGTCGTTTGTTTCCCGCAACGGGGCGAAACCGGGTATAATTCGGGAGGAAATCGGATAAGCCAGAACACGCATCGTGAGAGGACGCGTCATGGTCAAAGGAACTGCCCGCCTGTTCGCGCTTTTGCTGATTGGGGGTATTGCCACGGCCACGCTGGCGCCGGCACTGGCGGAAGAGGGCGTGGAAGACGGCAAGGTCTATCGCGTCATCCTGACCAACGGCAAGGAGATCGTCGGCGAAGTGACCGAGCTGGAAGGCGTGTACAAGGTGAAGACCGCCTCTGGCAAGATCACCCAAACGATCAGGAAGAGCCAGGTGCGCCAGCTGATTCCGGTCGATGAGGAGCCGTCGGCCGCGGATAAGAGCTCCCTGCGCCGTCGGATCACCGACGCCGAGATCGAGGAGATCCTCGGCAGCGAATCGGTCGAGGATCTATATGTGTGGGACTACATCGAGCCAATCGACCTCATGGACGAGCTGGACTGGGACGAGGAATCGGTCCAGGAGATGAAGCGCTATGCTGGAAGGCAAGCGAAGTGGCTCGAGACGCCGCACTTCGTGTGCGTTTACACGTCGCAGCCGGCGGCGGCGCGGCGTCTGGTGGCGCGCCTGGAAATCGTCTACAAGTGGAATGTCACCTTCATGCGGCTGTTTGACATCCCGCCCAGGAAGCCAGAGCACAAGCTCGAAATCTTCTATTTTGGCACGCACGACGAATACAGCGCCTACGCCACGCTCAACGGTTTCTCGGGCAGCGGCGCGCTAGGCTTCTACATGAGGACCAACAATCGCTGCGCGTTCTTCGACATGAACACCTACCCGCCGGTTGCCGCGGCACTGAAGGCGTCCAAGGACAAGCGGCTTCCCCTTCAGGAGCGGCGGCGGCTCAAGAATCGCTACGAGCGTTACGCGAACTTCATGAACTTGGCAGTAATACAGCACGAAGCCACGCACGCGATGCACTTCAACCTCGGTGTCTTCCCCAAGGAGGCGCAAATCGGGAACTGGATGACGGAAGGGTTGTGCGTGCAGTTTGAGGTGCCGCCGACGCAGGAGGGAGGCAGCTTCGGTTCGATCAACTATCACCGTCTGGACCTTTTCCAGAAGATGTACGGGCCGAACGCAGAGGGGGTGGCGTGGCAGTCCGTGCGGCAGATGATTTTGTCGGACTCCACCGGGTTTCACGACTACGTGATGGGCTGGGCCCTCAACTACTACCTGCGGAAGGAGCGTAAAGAGGAATACGCCAAGTGGATGCAACTGCTGGCGGGGCGCGAAGACGACTGGTCGGTTCGCATCGACCTTACGCAGAGGCTGGCGGACTTCGAGGACATTTTCGGCAAGGTCGACGAGGAGTGGGTGCAGGAGTTCTTCGATTACATCGCCGGCATCCCCATGAAAAGGCACGCAATCGTCGAAGACCCGCGCCAGGGCCCCTAGGAAGACTGACATCGAGTTTGCAGCCGCGGGCCCGCGGGCCAGCGTGGTCGACGAAATGAG
>JBHHZX010000057.1:0-14237 GCA_046758265.1 Phycisphaerae bacterium | reverse complement strand
TCAGGTGGGTGCTCAATCGGCTCCCCCACGGCAGTCTTGAAGAGCAGGTACGGATAGTCCACGTTCGCCGCGATGCACTGCAGCAGACCGCCGAAAAAGCGTGGATTGACCTCGATGAGGTAGGCGGGGCCGTCGTCCGGGATGCGGAAGTCTAGCTCGGCGATGCCGTGCCATTTGAGCGCCGAAAGCAGCTTGATCGCGGCTCCCTCTGCCTCCGGGTAGTGCACGGTCTCACGCAGCGCTCCCGCGCCGGTACCCCGTGGGAACGCTCGGATGTTGCGGTACGCCATGCTCGCGACGCACCGCCCCTGGTCGAACAGGGTGGTCACGCAGTAGTCGGACCCGGGCACGAACTCCTGCACCAACGGGTACTGGTCCGGGTGCAGACCGTAGCCGTCCACGAACTCGCGAAACGTGCTCACGAGCTCCTCGCGCGTTTCGACCTTCTTCAGACCGACACCGGCCGCCGCCTTGCGCACCTTGACGAACACCGGCATCGGCAAGTCCGGCGTCTGGCGGTACAGCTCGTCGAGGTCGTCGAACTGCCACGTCCGCGGGATTCGCACACCCTGCTGTTGAGCGAACGTGGCCAACCGGCCCTTGTCATCGACCAGGCGGATATTCTCGATAGTCGTGACCGGCAGCTTGATGTGCGGCTCGAACCGCTCGCGATGCTCGGCCAGGACGAACGTCTCCTTGTGTACCGGCATGAGGACGTAAGGTTCATCGCCGGGTGGTGCCAGCTCCTTGACCTTTTCAACCATGAAGTCGACGAAGGCGTCCGGTTCGCTGCTTGGCGCAGGATACTGGAAGTGCCCGCGGCAGTACTTGGAGAAGAAGCACGGGGCGAAGCGTGCTTCCTCCCCGCAGAAGACCTCGATTCCCCGACGTCCGAGGCTGCGAACGGTAGCCAGGGCGTTCCAGCCGCGGCCGTAAGTAACAATCGCACGAGCCATACGCTACCCCTCGCCGACCATCCCGCCGTCCGCAGTGGCCGCATCAAGTCTACCGAGGTGACGTCAGACTGCCAGCGGAGACCAGTTCGGGCCAGGCGACCTCGTCGCGTCCTCAAGCGGCATCGGATGTGCAAACGCCTGACAGATTTCCAGAGACCGAGCTCCACGCGCCGACCGGGTGGAGGGACCGTTGGCCTCACATCGTCACGGTCACATGGATCCGGTTCGTCGTTTGAACTCCTGGTTGAACCGCACGACCGGGCTCGTAATGCGGATCGTCTGGCACATCGGCGCGAACGGGAGGACACGCGGGAGACGCTCAAGATCACGCTGGATCACGACCATCGCTCTATGAAACTGTCATTGCCACGGTTCCTGAAGCTGGCCGAGGTTCTCGCGAGCCTCCGCCTCACTGAGCTGGCGGGCGGGGGATTGGCACTCCTGGCCCACGTGCATCCGATTTGTGCCCGATGAGTGCCCGACAAATGCGGTCTCCGGTGGTCTCGTTCGGTCAAGAGTGGTCTCCTTGAGTCACGTTCGTAACCGCACCATCCGCCGTTGGTTATGAGCTAAGTTTTTATTCTCTCGTGGCTTATGTTGGAGGCGGCCGCGGAATTCGATTCCCCCGGCCTCGGCGTCCCCCGTGCCGCATGTGGGAATACTGGCGGTGATGTTACGGAGCGCATTGCGGAGAAACGTGATGCCGCTTGCCGCTTATGACGGGAGCTGCGGAGCATCTCCTGCCGGCTGAGGTTCTTTGCGAGGAATGTTAACCGGTGATACGAATTGCTCAATCCGTGAACTTCGCCCCGCCAAGCTGAGCGCCAAGACATGTCTTCGAGTTGCAGCCTTCCCGCCAGCGATAACGAACGATCTTCCGGGCGGCGGCTGCAAATGGCTGCTCCGTAAATGTGTTGCTCCAAACCCCTGCGCGCTAACATGGTTCGAACCTTACCGCCCTAGGAAGCGAATCGACGAAGGCCGCACGGCGGTCAAACCCGGCACCGTCCACACAGGTTATCTGTTTTCGCCCGTGATTTCAGCCGCTTTGGTTTGGTCGATCCCCGTGCGATCGCCAGATCCAGCCATCGTGCATCTCCGGGGCTGTCGTTATGAGATGAAAGGCCGCTTCTGCCGGCCGCTCACAACGGAGGGGCCGGCTTGCATGCACGGCTCGCGCCGGTTGCTCGGTGAGTTCCGCGCCGCCCGCTGGACGGTATGTGTGAACCACGGTTCAGTGGACCGTTAACCTACAAAATGTGCGGTTGTCGCGACAACCGGACGGGCCTATTCGTGCGGTTTCGTGCGCCTTCGAGCGGCCGTAGTGGCTCGGAAACCGCGATTCGGAGAAGAGAAAAGGAATCCTGCGGAGATTAGCAAACCGTTGCCTTCAGCCACTCGGCCACCTCTCCGAAAAAAGCCTACCCTATCGACCGCGACCTGTTCGAGCCTCACGGTTTCCTCACGCCTATGGCCTTTGGCGGGGTCAAAACAACACCGGAAAATGCTACGCCTTGGCCTCAAAGGTGCGTCAAACACCCGGTTGCCACCTAAACGGCTACAGGCAGACGCTCGCGCCGCCGGCTCTCATTTTACGTTCGCGCCCCCGACGTTACAACCAAAGACGGCGAGGAATGCTTCGGCGCGACGCTGGAGTTCTTGGGGCGGGTCAAGCGCCAGTCGCCGACTACGCTTGCTGAGGGCCTCTTATGACCGGATCCCCAAGAAGCCGGAGTAACGTGGGCGGTAGGTCGCGCGTCTCGGCCCGCCTGTCGACGTGCGATCGGCCGGGAAGATAGGCATCGATGAAATCCCTGCCGGCGTCGCCGTATTCCGCGCTGAAGCAGCCCTGCCGCCTGTTGATCAGCCCGCCGCGTCCACAAACCAACTCAGGGTTCGGGCTTCACGGCGTGGGCCGGTCGCGGGTTCTTTTCGTCGAACACCAGCAGTTTTTCCCACGGAAGGATCACGACGGTGCTTTCGTCGAGGGTACCGTCGGGGCCGGTCACGGTGTCGAGCGACAGCCGCAAATGTTTGGCCAGGAAGCGATAGGCGCCCAGCCGTTTCGATCGACCGTAGTCGTGCTTCTCATCAGGTAGGTGCAGGTTTTCGACATTGTGCTCGGCGTTATAGAGACGATAGACATTGCGGATGTAGGGCAACTCAAGCACGGGGTTGTATTTGGTCCAGTCGTCCCCGTTCGAGATCAGCAGTTGCGGGCGCGGGGCGGCCATGGCGGCGATGTCGGCGTTGTTGGTTTCGTGGATGTCGCTCGTTCGGATGGGCATGCCGCTTTCACAGATGCAGCCACCCTGGAAGCGCGCGGAAACCATGCACACGGGGACTGACACTGCAATGCGGGCATCCAATGCGGTGAGGATGAACGACTGCGTGCCGCCGCCTGATGCGCCCGTGACGGCGATGCGCTTGGGATCGACATCGTCGAGCGACAGCAGGAAATCAACGGCGCGGATGGAGTTCCATGTCTGCATTTTGAGGGTTTTCGGGGCGGGCGGTTTGTCGGGGCGCGCCTGGCCGACGCGGTAGTTCCCGACACCGCCGTGCCAGCGCTTCTCAGGCCAGCCGGCGTTGCGCCAGTCGCCGTAGCCGACCATGTCGTAAGCGAACACGACGGCGCCCATGCGGGCCAGGATGGCGCAGCGTTTCTGCATGGATTCACGGAATCGGCCGTAACCCTGCGCGTGGCCCCAGTTCCAGTGTCCATGGGGGCAGAGGATGCCGGCAAACGGGCCCTTGCGGCTCGTCGGTCGATACAGGTTGCCGGTGACAAAGATGCCGGGCGAGCTCTCAAAGGCGGCGTTTTCCACGCTGTAGCCGTCGAACTCGCGCCGCGAATGAATGATCGGCTTAAGCGGCGTGCGCTCGGGCAGCGGCCAAAGCTCCATCCCGCGCAGCATGCCCTCGCGGTTGCGCTGCGTGCGCGCTTCCCACTGCTTGCGGTCGTGATAACTGCGCGCGAAACCGGCCAATTGTGCGGCCGCCTGCTGCTCCTCCGCGGGCAGGCCGGATAGATCTCCGAACAGGTCGCCAGGATACGGCTTCTCGGTGGCATCGCACGGGTCCTGGAGCGCAAGTTCATCGCCCGCGACAGCCGCCGGCTCCGGCAGGTCACACACGCGAAGCGCACCACGCGCGTCGTTGGTCGTCTGATGCGTACGGGTAGAACGGATCACGTCAGTCCACGCCGTGACCATGCGGTCAATGGTGACGGATGCGCACAAGTCCTGACCAAGCGCCGCGACAGCTACCGCCGATACGCCCAAACTGCCGATCGCGATCATTTCCACGCCGCTACCTGCGTCGTTTCGGGCATCGCCGGCGGCGTGTCGGGCATAGCTGTCCCCTTTTTCCACCGACAGAGAGGCAAGGACGTCCTCGGCGCGCATTCCGACGTACGATTGGTCGAGGATATACGCACAGATGAAATCCCTGCCGTCGCGGTGGTGTTCGGGGCTGAGGTAGTCCTGCCCATACTGCCGTGTCTCGGCGCAGCCACGCAGCGCCCGCGAACCGACATGCAATGCCGCAAGCCCGCCGCCTTGCGGCCAGAGCAGTGCCAGTGCGGCGGCCAGGAGCGTTGGTGGGCATGCGATCACCATCGGATCGGGCAGAACGCGACCGGTTGGCCGCACGAGCAACTCACCAAGCCCCTGCACCGGTTTTCTCCCCGCGCCCCAGGTGTCTCGATCCCCATAGCACCGCCCTTGGGGCTTCGCTCTCCGTGTCGCTAAAGGACTTTTTCGAATTCGTCCAGAGCCTCGGGGTTCGCCAGGGCGTCGCGGTTCTTGACCTCTTCGCCGTGGATGACCTGCTGCACGGCCAGCTCGACCTTCTTGCCGCTGATCGTGTGCGGGATATCGCGCACCTGCCTGATGATCTTCGGCACGTGGCGCTTGGTGGCACCGCTGGCGATGGCCTCCTTGATCTTGTTGCGCAAGTCCTTGTCGAGCGCCAGCCCTTCCCGCAGAACCACGAACAGCACGATCGCCACATCGTTATCCTTGGTCCGCTTGCCGACCACGATGCTGTCGAGCACCTCGGGCATGCCTTCCACGATCCGGTAAATCTCCGCGGTCGCGATGCGCACGCCGCCGGGGTTGAGGGTGGCGTCGGAGCGGCCGTAAACGATCAGGCCGCCGTTTTCGGTGATCTCGATGAAGTCACCGTGGCGCCAGACGCCCGGGAAGTGCTCGAAATAGGCGCTTTTGTATTTGCTCCCGGCGGGGTCGTTCCAAAAGCAGACCGGCTGCGAGGGGAATGGGGAGATACAGACCAGCTCACCCTTCTGCCCGATCAGTTCTTTACCGTCATCGTCCCAGGCCTGCACGTCCATCGCGAGTCCGCGGCACTGGATTTCGCCCGCGTAGACCGGCAGGATCGGGTTGCCGAGCATAAAACAGGAGATGATATCGGTACCGCCAGAGATGGACGCGAGCATCAAGTCGGACTTGATGTTGTCGTAGACCCACTGGAAGAGCTCGACGCTCAGCGGCGCGCCAGTCGAGCAGACCGCCCGCAGTGCGGAGAGATCGTGCTGCTTGCCGGGGCGAATGCCACTCTTCTGGCAGGCGCCGAGGAATTTCGGGCTGGTGCCGAAGACGTTGATCTTGAGCCGCTCCGCCATTTCCCACAGGCGGTGGGTGGTCGGGTGGGCGGGGTTGCCCTCGAAGAGCACGACCGCCGCCCCGATGCCAAGCGCGCTGACGAGCCAGTTCCACATCATCCAGCCACAGGTGGTGAAGTAGAAGGTGCGTTCGCCGGTGTGCAGGTCGCAGTGAAGCATCAACTCCTTCATATGCTGGAGCAGCGTGCCGCCGTGACCGTGAACGATACACTTGGGCACGCCGGTGGTCCCGGAGGAATACATGATGAACAGCGGGTGGTCGAACGGGACTTCTTCGAACGATAGCGGCGGGGCCGGGCCGGCGGCGGGACCGAGGTAGTCTTGCCAGGTGGTGGCTGAGCGCAGCGCGGAGAGATCGGGTCCCTCGCCGATGTACGGCAGCACGACGGTGCGCTTCAGACTCGGCAGCTTGTCCTGCAATTGGGCGACCCGCTCGAGCGTCTCAAAGCGCTTGCCGCCGTAGGTATAGCCGTCGGTCGTAACCAGCACGGAGGGCTCGATCTGTCCGAAACGGTCGAGCACTGCCCCGACGCCGAAGTCCGGCGAGCAGGACGACCAGACGGCGCCAATGCTGGTGGCGGCGAGCATGGCGATGACCGTTTCGGGGACGTTGGGCAGGTAGCCGCCGACGCGGTCGCCTTTCTGGATGCCATCCTTTCGCAGCGCTGCGACACAGCGCGCCACGGCATCGCGCAACTGGCGGTGTGTCAATCGGGCCGTGCCGCCCGTTTCGTTTTCGAACAGAATCGCGTCTTCCTCATCGTCGAAGCGCAACATGTGTCGGGCGTAGTTGAGGGTCATGCCGGCGAACCACTTGGTGTCGAGCATACCTTCGCCACTGACGACAGTGCGGGGCGGCGCGGAGGGCTCGACGCCGGCGAACTCCAGCAGTTCGGGCCAGAACGATCGCCGCTGCTCGATCGCCCAGGTACGCAGCGCCTCCCACTCGGGCTTGATACCGTGCCGCTCGGCGATGCGGGTCATGAACGCGTGCATGTGCGTCTGGGCGATCTGCTGGTCGGCAGGTTGCCAGAGTTTCCGGCCGCTCGACATAGCTTAGAGCCTCCGCTTCGTCGTGATGGCAGACAGGTGCTTCAGACAACGTGTCCCCAACTCGTCGGCCTTCAGCTTAAACGCGATGGGGCAGGCGCGTCGAGTACCCGGCGACCGGCCGGCTCCGTCGGCACATAACAAAGGCAGGCGAAGTTTCGACTCCGCCTGCCCTTGCCCGGGTGAGGCTGCCCGACCGGGCAGAAGGAGGAGCCCCAGCTAGAAGTTGACGCTCAGACCAAAGCTGCCGGCCAGCGCCTTAGCTTTGAACCGCGAGATATGCGGATCTGCGCTGATCCGCGTCACCGTCCACGGCTCGGAGACCGTATGGCGAAGGGTCGCAAAGCGGTTGCCGTCCGGATCCGTGTCGGAAACTCGCAGCAGGTGTCCGCTCCAGTTGCAGATGTAGGTGCCGGGCTCAAGCAGCGCGTCGAGCGGCAGGGAGACGCCGACCGTCTCCTTTGCAAGGTCGACGAGGACGTTCTCCGTAGCGATGCCAGCACTCATGCGGTCACCTCCGAGTACCGGGTCTCGTACGCTTGCACCCGCCACCGATAGCGGACCACGCCGTGAGCACCCTGGGAAATCGGAACGAACGGGCCGGAAGGACGAGACGTGTCGGCTCCGGCCGGTGTCTTCTTTCGCCTCGCCGCTGTAGCGGCCGGCGCCTCGCCCGGCCGAATGTCACGCTATTGGAAATCGGCGCGCTGCTCATGGCGCCTTGAGGCTTTCCGCCGAGAAATCTGGAAAAAAATGCGCTTCAGCAGGGGACGTGAACGAGGATTTGCGCTCACGTCCGCCCCCGCGCGGATCCGGAACGGACCGCGCACGGCGCGATGATCGGCGCACCTTAGGCTTGACAGTGGCTGACGCTCGCGGGTCAATGGCTCGCATGACCAGTCTCGGACCGGACACGTCCGACATCTCTGCCGCTTGTCGCCGGCATTACCTTGCGAACCTCGCCAGTCTTTATCGGCGCGATCAAGATCTGGCGGCCTGTGTTGATGCGCTGCCGTTCGCGCGGGCGCCGGTGCTCGAAGCCACACGCGACGGCCGTGCCACGGTCCGGCTCACGGCTGATGATGGTCGCCCGGTCTACGCTCATAGCCGCTACCGCCCGTTGGACGAAGCCGGCAAGTTCGTTGACAACTTGCCGGTGGCCGAGAACCCCACTTTCTTTATCAGCGGTCTGGGCGTCGGCTACCATCTGCTGGAGCTGGAACGCCGCTACGACCGGCCGGTGCTGATCGTTGCCGAGGATGACGTGGGGTTGATCAAGGCGGCGTTGTGCCTGCACGATTTTTCCGCGCTGATCAACGACGGCCGGCTGATCTTCCTGACCAGCACCGACAACAACGTGCTGCACAAGAAGCTCACCGCCTGCAACGCCGACCTGATGCTCGGTCTGCAGTTCGTCACGCTGCCACACGCGCGGCGCTGCCACGCGCAGTTTCAGGAGCGGATTCGCCGACTGCTGACCGACTTCGTGGCGTTCGCGCGGACGCAGATGGTGACGCTGCTTAAAACCGCCCGCATCACGTTCAAGAACGTCGCGTTCAACCTGCCCAGCTACCTCGCAAACCCGGGGATCGAAACGCTGCACGAGCGGGCGGCCGGTTACCCGGCGATCATTGTCGCCGCCGGCCCGTCGCTCGCCCGCAACCTCGATCAGCTCGGGCCGCTGCGCGAGCGCGCGGTCATCATCGCGGTGCAGACCGTCTTTCGGCTGCTGCACGGGCTGGGATTGGGGCCGCACTTCGTCACCAGCCTTGACTTTCACGAGGTCTCCACCGAGTTCTTCTGCGGGATCGACGACGTCGCGGAAAGCATCCTGGTGGCCGAGCCCAAGGCGACCTGGCACGTGCTCGACATATTCGGCGGCGGAAAACGCGTGCTTCACCACCGCTTTTACGACGTGCTGTTGCAACAACAGGCCCCGCCGCGCGGCGGGCTGCCACCGGGCACCACGGTGGCACATCTGGCGTTCTATCTCGCCCAGCACCTCGGCTGTGACCCGATC
This sequence comes from Phycisphaerae bacterium, assembly GCA_046758265.1. Lineage (GTDB taxonomy): Bacteria > Planctomycetota > Phycisphaerae > UBA1845 > Fen-1342 > JALSRY01. The sequence goes on along the minus strand of JBHHZX010000057.1, from coordinate 5,566 downwards.
ATCTTCATCGGACAGGACCTGGCCTTCAGCGAGGGTATGTTCTACATGCCCGGCAGCCCGATCGAGAAGATCTGGCAGCCGGAGCTGAACCGCTTTCAGACCCTTGAGATGAAGCAATGGGAGCGTGTCGTTCGCAACCGCAGAATCTTGCGAACCGTCAAAGACATCCACGGCCGCGACACCTACGCCGATGACCTGCTCTTTACGTACTCCGAGCAGTTCAAAAACGACTTCGCCGCTGCGCCTCAACACGTCATTCAGGCGACGGAGGGCGGAGTGCCGTTGGCCGGGGCGGAAGTCATGACGCTGCGTGATGCCGCCCAGCGTTACTGCACCCGCCGGTTGCCGCCTGATTTGTTCGCTGAGATGCTCGCTGTATCGGCGAGCGGGCTGAAAGGGCGGGCGGCGGGGGCGCTGGAGCGGCGCATCGAAGAGCTCGAGTACGTGAAGAAAATCGCCCGCGAGATGAGCGGGTTGCTCGAAAGGCTGGAAGCACTTGTCGAGCGGCCGGCGGAGTTCAATCGTCTGATCGTACGTGTCGATGCGCTGCGCACGCTGATCCACAAGTACGACGAGATGTATCGTCTGATCATCGACGTTTCCGCAATGGCGGAGTTGCGACGTTACACCGCCGACCGCCGGATCGGCAGCCCGCAGACCGAGACCCGCGAGAGCGCCCGGCGGCGTCTGGAACGCGATCGCGATTTTGTGGAAAGCTTTATCGACGGCTGCGAGTTTCTGGAGCGCGTGTTACCCGAGGCGCTCGCCCGGCTGCGTGAGCGAATGACATGAAGCTTGTCGCTGCCGTTTTCGCCGACTTTGCCGAGACGTTTCTGGGCGGCGAGTCGCAACTTCTGACGCGGCTCGGCTCGCGCAGCGTGCTGGGGCACATGTTGACGCGGCTGATGGACGTCGAGGGGCTCGAGCGGCGCTGCCTGTTCGTGCGGCCGCGCGACGAAGGCGGGGCCAGGGAGGTGTTGGGAGAGCTCGGGCTGGCCGACGAGATTGACGTGCTGGCGCTGGACACGGGTGCCCGCCCGCGCCGGCGTCTGCTCCGCTGCGGGCGCAAGTGGAACCTGGAAGCCTGGCGCGGCAGCCCGCCGGGCTCGACCTGGTTCGACGAGTATGTCGAGCCGCTATGCGTCGCTCGCGTGCTGGACCATTATCAATGCGAGGGTGTGCTGTGCCTGGGCGGGCATCAGCCGGTACTCGACGTCGGCATCGCCACGGAGATGCTCACCCATCAACGTGAGAACGATGCGGAGGCGCGATTCCTCTTCACACAGGCCCCGCCAGGTCTGGCAGGCATCATTCTGCGGCGAGACGTAACGCGTGAGTTGCTGGAACAGCAGCTTCCGGTCGGTCTGCTGCTGAGCTACCGGCCGGAAATGCCACAGATGGACCCGATCACCAAGCAATCGTGTCTGCGGATCGCGGCCGAGGTTGCCCAGACGCCGGCTCGGCTGACGGCCGACACGCGCCGCGGCCGCGAGGTGCTCGCGCAGGCGTTCGCGGAACTGGGCGAGGACTGCGACGCGGGCGCGCTGTGCGCCTGGTTACGCGCGGACGGGCCGGACCGCGCCGGGTCGCTGCCTGTGGAAGTGGAGCTCGAACTGACCACCGACGACCCGTCGCCCGAGACGACGCTGCGTCCGCGCGGCGACCGTGTCCCGCGCCGCCGGCTCGAAGGCTTGGACGCCGTCGGGCGGCTGGCCCGGCAACTGGCCACGTATGACGACCGCTTGGTCTTTCTGGGCGGCCACGGTGACCCGCTGCTACACCCGGAGTTCCCGGAGATTTGCCGCCGAATTCGAGCCGCGGGCGTCTGCGGCCTCGGCGTCGGAACCACGCTGGTCGAGCTGTCCGACCCGGTGTTGAGCGCCCTGATCGACAGCGGCGTCGATGTGGTCGAGGTTCGCCTCGACGCCAACAGCGCCGCGACGTACCGAGCGGTTCACAACGTTGACGCCTTCGAACGCGTGCTGTCAAACATCGAGCGGATACAGGCGGCCCGTCGCAAGCATAAGAGTCCGCAGCCGCTGGTGGTGTGCAGCCTGACGCGGTGCGCCGCCACCCTGGCGGAATTGGAAGCGTTTTTCGAGCGCTGGATTCAGACCACCGGTTGGGCGGTCATACTCGGCTACAACGAATATGTCGGCGTGCTGCCGCCAGACTCCTTATTGGCCACGAGGCCGCCGACGCGTGGTCCCTGCCAACGGCTCGCCACGCGGATGATGCTGCTGGCGGACGGGCAAGCGGTGCTGTGCAGTCAGGACGTGGGCGGCGTGACGACGTTAGGGTCGTGGGTCTCGGACGGTTTGGCCGACCTTTGGCGGGGCGCGGCGCTTCGGAACGCACGCGAATCCCATTCGTGGCGAGCGTTTGATAATTATCCGTTGTGCGGGCGGTGTGGGGAGTGGTTCCGCCCCTGACGAACCGGAATTCTCTCGCAGGGTCCCTTCTGTTGAGCTTTGTGCAACTTGCTCCGATACAATCTATTGCAATCGAGACGGCGGCGTGATACCGTTAGGCTGTGGCGGGTGCCGGCTGGGCACCCGTTGATCGGCGCATTATTCGATTGCGTTCGGCCGGACTCATACTCGTTCATCCGGAGTTCTTAGCCAGCCGGTAACGGAAAGGCAGGAAGCCGAGCCCCGGAAGCGATTTCGGGCGCTGGGGGGAGCAGTGCGGCCCGTAGGATTCGCAAGCGGGCGGAACGAGGTGAGTCGTGGCTGACTTCATCAAGTGTAGCTGTCCCAAGTGCGCGGCGAAGTATCGCCTCCCCGTCGAGTTCCAGGGGCGCAGGGCGCGTTGTAAGAAGTGCGGCGAGAAGTTCGAGGTGCCGCGCACCAAGACGCTCGAGGACAGCGTGCTTGACTGGCTTTCCGAAGCCGAGCAAGAACAGGAGAAGGAAGAAGCCATCGCACAACCGCGGGTGATCAGTCTCCCGAAGGAATCCGCCTCGGATTCGAGCACGACTGTGAGGCGGAAAGGGCCAATTCGGCTGAAGTCCACTCCCGCTGACGAGTAACCCCGCAGCGTCGTCGTCGCCGCCCACGCCCATGCCGCTGATCTGACCGCGAAGATGCTGGTGGCCTTCGAAACGGGCATGCGGCACCAGATCTCCCCGGGCCCAGCGCTATCGCCGGTCGCGTTGGCGAACCGGTACGGCGGTGCACTCATGTTTCGCGCAGCGGGCTGGTGCTTCGCGATCGGCATTGGGTTCCCAGCCTCCACGCGCCGGCATCTCTGAGAAGCCGGGCCGACCACCCATCCAATGGGCTGCAAGAGACAGTCTGTTACGCGGCTACGCTGGGCTTGTGTCGACCGGTTGGGCTTGCGGGCCGTACCAGATGCGGCGGGCGAGCACTTTCAGGTCGCGCACGATCATGTAGTTCGCCGGGACGCCGACGAGCGTCAGCACGGTCGCGAACGCCGGGCCGAAGCCCCGACCCGGAGGTTGGGGTGGAGCTCCGCCACTTCGCCGGAGACTTGCGCAGTGATTCGGGCGTGACGATCGGCCCGCGCGGTGCCATAGCCGACGATCGACTCAACCAGGGTCTGCGGTTTGACTTCCAGGCCCTGCACCAGCAATGCCGGCCGCTCGGTGTTGCTGGTTGGTGGCTGCGGCGCGCTCTTGACCAGAAGGATGGAAAGCCCGGTACCGACGCTGAGCAGCGCGACAATCAGCACCAGTGAGAAGATTACCTGTCTTTGCATGCGTCGGCGTGCCGGCTTTTCGGCCAGCTCCTCAAACACGGGCGGGTCAAGTGAGTATAGCACCGCATGATCGTAGGCCCAAACTGGCCGGCCAGGTCGGCCGGCCGTGTGTGTCGGCTGAGGTGATTCGACACGAAGCGTGCGAGCGGACACAATCTGAGCGATGTCCGAGAGCGAGTTGAACGTGCTTCACGTGATCGGCGGTGACACATTGCCTGCCCGCATCGAAAGGCTCAGAGCGCTTTACGAGCAGCCGCAATTGTGTCGGCAGCGCGTTGTGCAATTCGGCAGTGGTTACATCGATTGCACCGGGCTCGGGACGCCGGAGCGCCTCACGGCGCCGTTTGGCATCGGCCGGCTCGCAAGACGCAAAGTGCGAAGTGTGATCGGTCCGGCGGGTTGCTCGGTTGTACACATCTGGTCGGCAAAAGCGCTGAGTTGGGTGATCCTCGCGGCCACGAGCGCCAGACGCACCGACGCGGCGTCCGGGCGCGCCCGTTGCCGGTTGCTGATGGACGTCGAACTGCCGCTCGACTTCCCCCGGTTGGCAAGCGAGGCTACTCGGCTCTCGCCTGAGACGGCGCTGCAGTTCGTCTGCCCGACCGATACGGTGCGACGCCGCTTGGTGGCGGTCGGCGTGCCGATGGACGCATGCGTGCAGATTCGGGACTCGGTCGATTTGGCTGCCATCAACGCAGTGCGTCCGTCCGACGTGCGGTCGCGGCTCGGTTGCTCGCCGGAGCACACCGTCGTGCTGTTGCTGCCGCCGCTGCGGCGCGAGACGGGGGCGCTCACGGCCGCGTGGGCTACCATGCTGCTGGGACAGGTGCGGCCGGGCGTACGGTTGGTTGTGCCGGATGCAGGTCGGGAAGTTGACCGCGTGGCCCGACTGGTCGAGTCGTGCAAACAGCGGTGGATGCTGCGGCTGGTGGCACGGCAATTTGCTTTGCATGAATTGGCGGCGGCGGCGGACCTGGCGGTTTACCTGCCAGCGGGGGACGCAACGCTCAGCGGTGTCGTCTGGGCAATGGCGGCCGGGTGCCCAATCGTCGCCAGTGCCATCCCCACAACCAATGAACTGCTCGCCGACGGGCGCAACGCTTGGCTGTGTCGGGCGGGCGATCCGAAGGATGCCGCTCGCCGAATGCTGCAAGCGCTCGAGAACCCATGCCGGTCGCAACGGCAGTCAGAGTCGGCGCGCTCGCAGGTGCTTCACGTCTTCAGCCGGCCTCGCATGGTGGCGCAGTATCATCGCGCGTACGAGAACCTGGTCGCCGACCGCCGTGTCGCCGATGGTGTCGAAGAAGCTACGCCGCTCCGCTGATCACCTGGTCAATAGGGCCAGTCCAGGATCAGCTCCTCCAGCGGCGTCTCGGGGAAAGAGTTCGGGTCATCCGGCGCGATCCCCGGCAGGAAGATCGCGTCATCCGGCGCGGTTTCCGGGAAGAGGTAGTAGCCCACCTGACACCACAGCGTTTCAAGGTTGTCGCTGTGGTTTCTCAGCGCCATGAGCGCCTCGTTGATCAGGGCGAACAGTAGTTCCGTATCGATCTCTGGTTCCTCGGCCCACTGCGGCAGGTTAGATTCATTGGGACTGGTGGGCGGCGGCGACGTAATCCCGACCGCGTTTTCGGCCGCTTGGACGGTAACGTCTGCCGCAACGGCCAGGTTCGCAGCAGCGACTACTGTTGGCTCCGGTATCGCGCCTTCTGCGGTGGCGTCTGTGACGTCGGCTTCCACCGGCTCCGAGGTCGTGATTTCGGTGTCGGCGTCCGGCGCGGACGCTGCCGTTGGTTCCGGTGGCATGTCTTCCATCGCGGCGTCTTCGGCAGCGGTTTCCACCGGC
>JBHHZX010000056.1:0-14378 GCA_046758265.1 Phycisphaerae bacterium | reverse complement strand
GGGCGCGTTGTGGAACCCCTTCTGGGTACTCGAAGAAGACGTGTCGCCATACGAAATCTTCGCGCATCCTGGATTTGCAGCTCGGGCATTCGACCATCGGATCTTTGAATCCTGCGACGTGGCCGCTCGCCTCCCAAACCTTCGGGTTCATGATCAGGGCGGCGTCGAGGCCGAGCATGCTGATCTCTTTGCCGTCGGGGCCGGGCGGCGGGTTGAGGACCGAGTCCTGCCACCAGAGGTCCTTGATGTGGCGCTTCAGCTCGACGCCGAGCGGACCGTAATCCCAGAACCCGCCCAACCCGCCGTAGATTTCGCTGCCGGGGTAGATGAAGCCGCGCCGTTTGCAGAGGGCGGTGAGCTTTTCCATCAGGGCGGTATCGGCTGGCATTATGGTGCTCTGCTCCAGGCTTCCAGTTGACCGTGCGGTATGCGGTATCATGTGCCAACGATCAGAACCCGGAGCGTCAGCGACGGGCCTCTTTCCGCGCCCGGGCCCCGCGCTTGCGCTGGGGGTTCTGTCTTCTTGTCGGCGAATCGTGCCCGGTCATGTAACTCGCCAAATAAGACCTCCTGGCGTTGTGGCGGCAACCCTGCGGAAGGGACGCTGCACGCAGCGCCCCCGTCCAATGCTACCCCTAATGGCGCTGGGATCTTCATTTGTAGCGTCGGACATCCCAGTCCGACGCCTTCGCGACGCCTCGGGCTCCACGCCGGACCTGGAGGCCCGGCGCCACGCGACACCGCGCTTGCGCCGGGCTCGCAACTCCGGCCCTACGGATTACGGATGCGGCACGACGGGCACAGCACCCATCCGATGGAACCTCACATCGGTGTGGGCATCTTAGATTCCACAGGCCCGGCCCGCAAAGGCAGCGGGCCCGGCTCGGCGGCCCGGCACTACAGCCTTTCAACGGTCCGAAAACTCTGGACGTCCATCGTGGGGTCGAACAGGCGGGCGTGCTCGTCCTGACAGAAGCGGTCGGTCATCCCGGCGACGTAGTCCGCCACGACGCGGACCTTGCCGTCCTTCGGAACGCGCTCGGCAAAGCGCCGGGGGAGCAGTTGCGGCTTGTTCACGTACGCGTCGAAGACCTCCTGGACGATGCGCGTCGCTTTATCGTCCATGCGCACGACCTGTCGATCCTTGTACACCGAGGCGTGGAGCAGCTCGCCCAATTCGTCCAGGCGGTGCTGTCCCGCCGCCGAGCGCTCCACCAGCGTTCGCTCGCCGCCGCGCGTCGGCTCAGTCGATTCGACGCTCGACTCGGCTTGGCGCTGATCGAACGAGGTCTTGAGGTCGTCGATGAGCACCGCCAGCATGCGCTCCACCGTCGGCCGCAGGTGGCGCAGGCACGCGCTGCGGGTGGGCGTCTCCGGGCCGCTATAGGTTGTGCGCCAAAGCTCAATGTCCATCAGTCTCGCCGGCTCGAGCAATTCGGCATACAACCCGTCCTGAAGATCATGCAGGACGTAGGCCAGTTGATCGGCCTGGGCCACTACCTGGCCCTCCAGCGGGGCCGGCTCGCGCCCTGCGGCGTCCGGCCGGTCGTAGGCGGTCCTGTGCGTCCGCAGGCAGGCGCCGACGGCGGCGGTCAGGTTCAGTCCGCGGAATTCGGGGTACGGGTGCTCGAGATAGCTGACCACGCGCAGGGTCTGTTCATTGTGCTCGAACCGCTGCCCGCGCTTCTTCATGCACTTGTGCAAGGCGCGCTCGCCGGCGTGACCGAACGGTGGATGCCCCAGATCGTGCGCCAAGGCCACCACCTCGGCCAGGTCGGCCTTCAAACCCAGCGCTTCGGCGATCGTCCGCGCCAGGCTGGCGACCTCCAGCGTGTGCGTCAGCCGTGAGCGAAAGTGGTCGCCGTGCCGCGCCACGAAGACCTGCGTCTTGTATTGCAAACGCCGAAATGCCGACGAATGGATGACGCGCTGGCGGTCGACCGCCAGCGGTGGTTGGCCGGCAGCGTGGGGGTCTTCGTGCTCGCGCGAGAAGTCCAAAACGCTCATCTTCAGGCATTTCCGGCCGGATTGCGCAGCCGCGGGGTCGATGACCAACCAAGATAGCGTACGCGCGCCCGGTGGGAGCCGTCAAGCGGGCAAGAGTCTCTGCCAGGCCGGCAACAGAATGAACGGCATTCGCACCGGGGACCTCCGCGCCTGCCTTCGTGCGCTTAGGAGTCCGTTGAAAGACGGGACAGGCAGCTCCCAGACACCTTTATTTGCCGAGGGTTTCGGCCGGCGGCTCGGAGCCAGTCCCCTTTTTCAACGGACAGTTAGCACTCGGACCGGGGCCGAGCCTGCGGTGGACACACCGTCGAGCGCACGCGCTCCAGGATCGTAGCCGCAGCCGCCGCGACATCTTCGGCCCCGATCACCGCTGAACAGACGCAGACGCAGCTTGCCCCGGCGCGAATGACTTCTGCGATGTTATCAGCAGTGACGCCGCCGATGCCGACCAGCGGGATTTGCGCGCGTTTGGCGACTTCCGCGAGTGTTTGCGGGCCGGCGATGTGGTCCTGCGGCTTGGTGGGGCTGGCAAACATCGGACCGACTGCCAGATAATCCGGCGCTTCCGCGAGCGCGGCGTCGAACTGCGCGGGCCTATGCGTGCTCTTGCCGACCAGGACGTTCGCACCAGCAGTCCGGCGAACCTCCGCGACCGACAGATCATCCTGCCCCACGTGGACGCCGTCGGCGCGGCACAGCTCCGCGATATCCGGGCGATCGTTGACGATCAGCAGGGCGCCGCGTTGCACGGCCAGGTCACGCAGTCGCCGCGCCCGGCGGAGCAGCTCGGCGTCCGACAGGTCCTTCTCGCGCAGTTGCAGGCAACCGGCACCGCCCCGCAGCGCAGCCTCGGCGGTTTCGTACCAGCCGCGGCGACAAACCGCCTCGGTCACGATCACGTATAGCCGCACGCGCCGGAACCGCAGGCGCAGCGCCCCCCGCAGCACGACGCGCTGCTCCAGTTCATATGTTTCATAGCGCAGCTTCTCGGCGGTCTGGGCGGCCACGGGCGAGACGAGTTTGCCGTACTCGCCGAGCACACGGGTCGCCTCCGCAAGTCGTGCGAACGCCGCGCGAACGACGTCGTCGGTGGAGGCGCGGTGCAGCTCGGGCGTGGTTTTCGCGTCGCGGCCGACGTCGTTAACGATGTCGCGCGCCGCAAGCAACTCGGCCGGACCCAGCGCCTCGGCGATTTGTCGCAGCCCGTGTCGCACGATCTTGACGCGCTGTGCGACATCGGCGTCGTCGAGCACAAACCGGGCGTGGTCTTCGATCACGCGCAACGCCTCACGCGAGCGATTGAGATTGGCGTCCAGGATTCGCAGCACGGACGATTCCACGCGAAGTCGCTCCCGCAGCAAGGCACCTCTCACAGCAGTTTAACGCTCGCGATGCGCCGTGGCGATTGGGACCACTGTAAGAACGTGGGAATGTAATCCAAACCTTCATCCACGGCCATGCGGCGCAAAACAGAGCCCGAAGCGCGAGCGAGGGAAGCATTCATACCCGTTCCCCGCGCAAAACTCTCGCTCGCGCTTCGGGCTCGAACCGGCAGCGACCGAGAACCGCGCATACCGATCTTGCAAAACGGCGATGAGGGTCGCAGACCGGCGCTAATGCGGTGGGTGGAACCAGAAGTAGAGGTCGAAGCCCATCTGGATCAGGGCGATAATCACCGGAATCGCCGTGATCGCCACCGCCCATTCGGCGATCCGGCGGCCGGTTTCGTCCTTGTGGCGGCCAATGATCTCGCAGAGGATCACCACCAGCACGACCAGCGTGAACTTGAAAACCACCACGCCGGGCACGTCCCAACGCTCGATGATCCAGTCAGCCAGCGCATTGACCTCGGTCCCGCGCGACTCGGTCATGTCCGGATCGCGGAAGAACAGGACGGGGTGCAGGATCAAGTACGTCAGCATGACATCGAGGGCGGCGAGAAAGATGAACCAGACGTAGGCGTTCGGATACCGCACCGACCGCTGCGCCCGCGCCGGACGCGACGAACCGGCGGCCTGCGCCGCGGCCCGTGCCGGGGTCGCCACATCGGCCGGCTCCGGCGAGCCGGAGGCGTCGGCGGTTTCCGGCGGCGCAGCAGAAGCGTCGCCGGGCGAAGCCGGTGGCGTGGCTTCGAACTGATCACGGTCGGGGCTCATCTTTTCTTCATTCGCCATTATGATAGGCGCGGCTTGAGAAAAGTGGCGTCGCGCAGGGTCAAGCGTCTCAGGGCCCCCAGCGCAAGCGCGGGGTTTTCGCGCGGGAACCATTCCGCAAAAGTACCCGCTCGCTCGCGCCCGGGCCTCCAATGGGCGGCGTCGCACATAGGTGACTGCTTGTTTAGGAGGGCTGCAACGTGAATGTCATCGCAGACTTGTGCGTGGTGCCGCTTGGCGTGGGCGTCTCGGTGTCACGGTACGTCGCGGCCTGCGAGAAAGTGCTCAGCGAGGCCGGGCTCTCGACGCGGCTGCATGCCTACGGGACGAACATCGAGGGCGAGTGGGATGTGGTCTTCGCGGCGATCAAGCGCTGCCACGAGGTGGTGCACGAGATGGGCGCCCCGCGAATCAGCAGCACGCTCCGCTTCGGCACACGGACCGACCGCGGCCAGACGATGGACGATAAGGTGCGGAGTGTGGAGGAGAAGATGAAGTAGGGTTCAGGGTTCGGGGTTCAGGGCTCAGGGTTCGAGGGTCCAACGATTTGAGCGTCCAAGGGTCCAAGGATTCGAGGATTCGAGGATTTGGGCGGCCGGTGCCGCCGCCCGATCATGCTGGGCCGTGAGTCGTTTCTCGGCCCCAACAACCTACGGCAAGATTGCGGATAGGAATCCGCACAGGACAGGACCAAGATAGGAATCTCGGTCCAGCCGTTTCTCGATCCGCCGCTGCGACTGGGCCGCAAGAACGCATGAAAGACAAGATTCCTGAGTACTGCGATTTCGACCGTCCCTTCGCCGACTTCCCACCGGCGGACACGGCCGACCTCTGCCGCACGATGTCGGGCGTGTGGTGCAAGAAGCTGAAGGAGCTAACCAACAAGAACACGCCGTGCGAGTGGCGCAAGCGGCAGGAAATTAAGTCGCGAGTCCCGCGACCGAAGCGTAAGAAACGGACACGATGAAATCGTCCCCTCAGACCGGGCGAGAGGCCCGTCGTATTCGCGTCAGTTTCCCAGCCTCAGAGAGCGCGGGGCGCCCGCGCCGGTCAATCGGCGAATGCTTCGCGGAAGACCTTCGCAACTCCGCTCGCGTCTAACTCGCCTGTCGCGACCGCAACAATCGCCTCGTACATCCGGTCCTGGTCGTAGACAGAGGTAATCCCGTTAATGCGCAAAAAGCGGAGGGCAGCGAGGAACCCCGTTCGTTTATTGCCGTCGAAGAACGGGTGGTTACGCACTATGAAGAAGCAGTAAGCTGCGGCTTTCTCGTGGATCGTCGGGAAGCGTTCATGGCCGAACGCAGCCATCTTGGGCTGCGCGAGACACGATTCCAACGCCGCAGGATCGCGGACACCGCCCATACCGCCAAAGTGCCCGATAACTCGAAGGTGAAGGTCCAACACTTCCTGCTTCGTGAGATAGACGGGCTGGTCCGCCACCGCTTAGTCGGCAAGCCTTCGCAAGAGGTTCTCGTAACGAGACAGCGCATAATCGAAGGTCTCGTCGACGCTCTCGCGCACAAACGTGGATGCAACGATCGAGATGGTGGGTGTTGCTGTGTTGGTATTGTCAGATCGGCGCGCCAGCAAGCCGGACCAGTCCGTGGGCGGGAGCGAATCAATCGCGAGCACAGATGATCCGGAATCTGTGGGCGCAAATTGCACAGCCATTACCGGGCGCTCCTCTCGTTCAAATAGTCTAGCAGCTCGTCCGGCCATAAACTAGCCGCTCGTTCCAGTATGCCCTGTATATCGGCGTCATCTAGCGGCCGGATTTCCGAATTGTTCACGTCTAACTTGACCAGCAAACCGTATCCGGCGTGCTGATTAACTCTCGTTCCCACCGGCAGTTGCGTTGTTTTCGTGACCTCAACCGGACCGAATTCAAGGCGAATATTGCACTTGGCGTCGCGGAAAGAGAGTTGACACTTTCCTCCCAGCAGATCCGCCCCGGAGAACGAGCTTTGATTCGCGAGCATGTGCTGGCATGGCGTTTCGCTCGTGCCAAACACCAGGTCGCGAACCATCCCGACGCGCATAATCTTTAGATTAGTCAGAGCAGAAAAAAACAGCTCCCGCACTTCGTTGAATTTGTCAATATACGTTCCTTCTAGGCCGGTCTTTCCGACAGGCTTTGGCAGCAAGACGGGAAAAACGAAAACTGGTCCGCGGGGCGTCAACGTAAACGTATCGACGGGGATCGACGGACCTCTGACTCCCGGACGTTCGCGGAACGCCTTCGAAATCTTAAATTCCGTGTCGCTCGCGACGAGCTTCTCAAATAGCTCCTCCCACCGGCTGCACACTTCCTCGTAAAACATATTCAGGCGAGTTCGCTCGTTGCGGATTTCCACCGGAGGGAAGATATCCATCCCGAACGTCACAACGTGGTGTAGGAGATCGCCTATGCCTAGCGATACTGGCCCCACGGTCGTTCTCCGTGCTCGGCTCCAAGTGACCCAGCACAGATGATACGGCGCTGGCCACGGGCGAACAAGAAGCTGTACTCTCGCCTGGTTCCGACCATATGAAGCGAGGAGTCAACACGCGCGCCCCCATCGGCTCACGCCTCGTAAACGACCTTGCCGCGTTTGATTACCGTCCGCACGCGGTTGCGCCCCGGGGTGTAGAACCACTCGTCCAGCGTCGGGGTGTCGAGGATTACCAGGTCCGCCTGGTGACCCGTCTCGATCGCGCCGAGCCGGTGGTGCTCACCGATCGCCGCGGCGGCGTTGGCGGTGACCGCCGACAGCACCTCCGCCGGCGTCATGCGCAATTGGCAGCAGGCGATGTTCATGATCAGCGGCAGCGACTCGATCATGCTCGAGCCCGGGTTGCAATCGGTCGAGAGAGCAACGGGCAGGCCCGCGTTGATCAGCCGACGGGCGTCGCAATGCTCGATGCCGAGGAAGAACGACGTGCCCGGCAGCACGACGGCGATCGTGCCAGCCTCCTTCAGCGCCGCGATCCCGCCGTCGTCGATCTTTTCGAGATGGTCGGCGGAGATCGCGCGCAGCTCCCCCGCCAGGCGCGTCGCGCCGATCTGGGCCAACTCGTCGGCGTGCAGCTTCGCTATCAGGCCGACCTTCTTCGCGCGGGCGAGCACGCGGCGGGCCTGCTCGACGCTGAACGCACCTTTGTCGCAGAAGACGTCGCAGAACCGCGCCAACTTCTCGGTCGCGATCTGCTGCAGCAACGCTTCGCTGCCGATCCGGTCAATGAATTCGTCCGCCCGGCCTTCGAACTCGGCCGGCAGCGCGTGCGCACCGAGGTAAGTCGGCACCAGCTCGATCGGTTGCCGTCGGTCGAGCTCGCGGATCGCGCGCAGTTGCTTCAGCTCGTGCTTCGGGGCAAGCCCGTAGCCGCTCTTGCACTCGCAGGTCGTGACGCCCAACGCGAGCATGCGTTGCAGGCGCGACAGGTTCTCCTCGACAAGCTGGCGTTCGGTCGCGTCGCGAACGGCCTGCGTGCTGACGCGGATCCCACCGCCCGACTCCATGATTGAGAGATACGACTCGCCAGCGACGCGTCGGGCGAACTCAGCGGCCCGATTGCCGACGAACGGGATATGCGTGTGCGGATCGATCAGGCCGGGGACGAGGCCGCCGCCGGCGGCGGAAACCGTCCGCCCGTCTTTCGGAGCGGGCGCGTCCTTCGCGGGTCCGAACCAAGCAAGCCGGCCGTCTTCAACGAGTACGGCGGCGTCGCGAATCATCTTCACGTCGCGCATCTGTTCGCCGGCGAGCGGTCCCGGCGGCACAACGGCGAGTGAGCCGATATCGCGTATCAACATGACGACATCTCCTAACTGGCTTTGCTTAGGTAAGTTAGCCGACGTGGGCCGTTGCCGAGCAAGCGAACTGCCGCGGAAAGTCCCGCGCTTGGCAAAGGCCGCGCGTGGCACGAAGCTGGTTTCCCAGCGTGGAAACTGACGGGTTTTCGCCAAATCTCTCGCGACCTTGCCACGCAGTTGGGGTCTTCGATAATTGCAGGAGAGTATCGTACCAGCCAAGCGCCTCAAGCGTTGGGAGAATCACATGTTTGCGCGACGTTTTCTATTGCGGCCCGTGTGCCTCATCGGCCTGGCCACACTCTGGCCCGGTGGCTGCGTCATCACGGTTGACCCCATTGACGGCGGCAACGGCGGTGACAACGGGGACGGAACGACCGAGCAGATCACCGTCCGCGTCGTCAACGCCACCGGCCACACGCTCGACCCCGAGATCTACGTCGCGTCCGAACCAGTCGATCTCGACCATCTCTTCACCCGCAGCCGCAAGTTCACGCAGTTCGGCGTCGGGCGGTTAGGCTTGATCGCGGCGAACGACACGGACAGTTTCACCATCGACTGCGCTCAGGCGCGCATGGTCGGGACACTGGGCGGAAGCTTCGGCGGCGGTTCAGACCGCAACGATCTCACCGATCCCGCCGGCTCCGGCACGCAGCTCGTGCTCACGCAGGACCTGGTGTTTTACTGCGGCAACCGGATCACTTTCATGTATCGTCGCTCGGGCGATGGATTCCTGACCACGCTCGACATCGACCCCTAGCGAAAAGTGGGAGTGCAAATGCAAACGCCTGCGAGGACGATCTCTGTGCTCGCCCCCCTGCTGGCGCTGGTTGGTGGCTGCATCGTTGAGCCGCCGCCACCGCCACCGACAACCGTTCAGTTAGCCAATTCGACGGCGTTCGACGTGCGGCCCAACCTTTACACCAGCGGTTCGGCGACGGGCGAAGCGGGGCTGTTTGTCGGGGCGAATCTGCGCACCGATTTCACCGACCGACCGTTTCCCGAGCTACGCCGGAACGAGACCGCCACGCTGACGTTGGAGTGTGACGAGATTCAGAGTCTGGGCGTGGACGCGCCGGTGTTGTTCGACGCGGTGACACTGACGGTGACGACCTCGGGCGACCGAATCTTTCTGCTGCGAGATACAAACTTCGCATGCGGCGCGACTATACGCTTCGTCTATTTCACCGAAGGTGACGCCTTCCGCGTGCGTGTGGAGCTCCCGTAGCGGCGGCTCTCAGAGCTACCCTTCGTCTATGAAACGCTCCATCCAGGTGTGGCTTCCTGGTCCGTCGTCAGCAGAATGACCGATGATTGATCCTCGCTCACGGCCGCCAACAGCATGCCGTTGCTCTCCAGGCCGCGCATCTTGCGCGGCGGGAGGTTCGTGAGGATGACGATCTGCTTGCCGACCAAGGCCTCCGGCTCGTAGAAACCGCGCAGACCGGCAATGATCTGACGCTGCTCGGTTCCCAGATCCACCTGGAGGACGATCAGCTTGTCGGCTCGGGGATGCGCTTCGGCCTGCGTGATCGTCGCGACCCGCAGATCGAGCTTCACAAAGTCATCGAACTGGATTGGGGGCTTGTCCGGCATCGGGCACCTCCGTGTTAGCGGTCTTGTCGCTCTCCGAGAATCTTCTGCCGCATGAAGGCAACGTACTCGCGCTCCACGGTTTCGAGATCGTCGCTGATGAAGTTGCAGAACAGCTCGCGGCCGAAGTTGTACGTTCGCTGCGTCGACTTGACGTACGCCGCGCGGGCGAAGGGTTCGAGTTCCTGTGAGCCAAGCGCGTTGCATAGCCGCGCGAAGCCCTCCGCGTACTTGCCTTCCTGCCCCTCCTGCAAGAACAGCATCAGGGCCCAGAGCTGAGCATAGTAGGTGCCGATCTTACGGGTCGTCTCGCCGACGATGTGCCCGGCGTTGATCCGCAGCAGTTCGTCCAGCGGGCGGATTTCGTTGCGGAGTGGCGCTTCGGCCAAGACGTTTCGCCGCGAGGGATTATGCCAGGGGTCGAACTCCTTCAGACCGATGTTCCCCCAGCGCTGCCCTTCGCAGAGCACCGCCAGCCCCTCGTTCAGCCACGCCGGTACACGGCGGTTAACGCAGTGGTGCAGGTACTGGTGGAGTCCTTCGTGCGCGACGAGCGGAAACGTGATCGAATGCGTGACGTACTCGATCACGGAGACGCCGCGTTCCGTGTAGCCGCCCCGCCGAACCTTCAGCAGCGTTTTCGCGCGCGGGCCGGCGAAACGTCTGGTAAAGTCGGCCCACTCCCCGCGCCGGGCGAAGAGGTAGACGGGCATGCGCTGCTGCGGCTCACGGGCGGTCGGCACGAGCTGGCGGTAGAAAAGATAAGCCGTTTCCATGGCCTGCGGGAGCGATGCGAGCAGAACCTCGTCGCCCAGCGTGGTGTAGATTTCGTAGTGCTCGCTCGTGACCCGGTGACCGGAGCGTCCCACATACCGCCACGCGTCGATCTCGAATGGAACGTCTTCGAGAATCGGCGTCGCTTTTTTGGAGCCGGCGCAGCCGCCAACGAAAACCGCGCATCCGGCCAGGGTCAGCAGAATCGAACGACCCGTGACAACGCGGACCGACGGCATCTAACGCAACTCCAATCGCCCGTGGCCGCGCTTCACCCGGCCAATGACGAAGGCCTGTTCCCCGGCGCGTTGCAGGATGTGCACCACGGTCGCCGCTGATTTGGGACGCACGGCGAGCACGTAGCCGATCCCCATGTTGAACACCCGGTACATCTCCTCTTCTTCGACCCCGTAGTGTTCGAGCAGGCCGAAGATCGGCGGGACCGGCCAAGACCCGCGGTCGATGGTGGCGTCACAATTCTTGGGGAGCATGCGCGGAACGTTGCCCGGTAGCCCGCCGCCGGTGATGTGAGCCATGCCCGTAACGCGTGGGCGGCCGCGGTAATGGCCCAGTGCTTTGAGAACAGAGCGGGCGTAGATGTGCGTGGGTCGTAAGAGCGCATCCGCCAAAGGCTCGCCGAGCGTGCGGGCGGTTGCGCCAAGTTGCAGCCCGGCGTCCTTCAGCAGGAGCTTGCGAACCAGGGCGTAGCCGTTGGAATGCAGGCCGCTGGAGAGCAGACCGACGATTTCGTCGCCCGGCCGGACGAACCGGGGCTGCATCATGCGCCGGCGTTCGACGACGCCGACCGCGAAGCCTGCCAGGTCAAACTGGCCCGGGCGGTACAGGTCGGGCATCTCCGCGGTCTCGCCGCCCAGCAAGGCGCAACCCGCCTTCTCGCAGCCGACGGCGATGCCCTCGACCAGCAGCGCGACGACATCCGGATCGAGCTTGTGAGCCGCGACATAGTCAAGAAAAAACAGCGGCTCGGCCCCGCACGTAAGCAGATCGTTGACACTCATCGCGACCAGGTCGATTCCGACGGTGTCGTACCGCTCCGCCTGGGCGGCGATCAGCACCTTGCTGCCGACGCCGTCGGCGCACGAGACGAGCACCGGATCGCGGTAGTTGCGGGCGAAGAGCTTTGAATCGTAGTCGAGGCGGAACAGGCCGGCGAAGCGGCCGTGCGCGGGCAGCACGCGCGGCCCGTATGTTCGCCGCACCATCGGCGCGATGCGCTCCACGAGTTGCGCAGCCGCGTCGAGATCGACGCCGGCGTCGCGATACGTCCTGCGTGTCGTCTCGGACATGCCTCGGGCCCTCGATAGGCCATCTGATACCCGAAAAGCGGCGACATCTCTAGTGCCACGGCCGGCAGGGGCAGTGACGGGCGCATGACACTCTAGGCGGCTCGCTGGTAAGCGCGGCCGACGGGCCGGTTGCACGGGGACGGCACGCAATCAGAGCCCCGAGCGCGAGCGAGCGGGTCCTGCCGCGAGAGACCTTCCCGTGAAAACCCCGCGCTCGCGCTTGGGTCTCTGATCAACGCCGCCGAAAGTGGGACGCACCCGGCTGCGGCCGCTGCATTTGCAGAGTGGCCAAGACCGGGGCGGCAGACTATCATCCCGGCGGATTCTGACAGCGAATCGAGCCACACGCCCATGGGCGAAGCCGAGCCTCGTTATCACCGCGTGCTACTCAAGATCAGCGGGGAGGGATTCTGCCCGCCGGGCGAGTTCGGAATTCACCCCCAGCAGCTCGACCGCGTGGCCAGCGAAATCCACGAGGTCGCAGAACTCGGGGTGCAGGTCGCCGTTGTAGTCGGCGGGGGGAATTTTCTGCGCGGCGCGGGTTTCGCCCAGGATCTCGGCATCGAAATCGCCACCGCCGACTACATGGGCATGTTGGCGACGGTGCTGAACGGGTTGGCGTTGCAGGAGGCGCTCGAGCGGCGCGGCCACCTCACCCGGGTCCAAAGTGCGCTGGCGATCCAGCGCGTGTGCGAGCCGTTCATCCGCCGCCGCGCGATCCGCCACCTGGAAAAGGACCGGCTCGTGATTCTGGCCGGCGGCACCGGCAACCCGCACGTCACCACCGACTCGTGCGCCGCCCTGCGGGCCGCCGAGCTCCGGGCCGACGTACTGCTCAAGGCGACCAAGGTGGACGGCGTCTACGACGATGACCCCAAGACGAACCCACATGCCCGACTCTACGAACGCATGACCTACAACGACGTGATCGACGGGCGGCTGAAGGTCATGGACGTCAGCGCCATCGACGTCTGCCAGCAACACCACGTCCCGATCATTGTCTTCAACCTCTTCAAGCCGGGCACGATGCGCCGCGTCGTCCTCGGCGAATCGCTCGGCACATTTGTGGGCGAAGATTGAAGAGGACACCCGGGCCGTCACCGGTGAGCGCGCTATTCCTTTCGAGAAAAGGGGTGGCGTATATTTGAGCCCCGGGCGAGTTTGATGCCCCACGCCTGCTAGCGTACGGATGCCGCACCGGGACCATCCAGGAATTCCCGGACCAACCGCAGAAAGAAGCCCCTCGGCCGTCCGAGCACGGGAACGGCCTCCTCGAGTGTCCTATCGATCGACGAGCGCGAAGGCGCCTAAAGCGTCGCGAGCCACGCCGCGAGGTTGTCGGCGTCTTGTTGCGTAACCCCGTCAACCGTTCCGCCGGTGTGGGACTCGGTGCCGTCGAGCTTCTTCAAGATCTCGGCGGCAGTCTTGCCGATCAGGCTGGGACCGAAACCACCGCTGGCGTCAGCGCCATGGCATGCGCTGCAGTTGTTGTTTGTGAAGAACGCCTGACCGGCGGTGGCGTCGCCGCCGTTTCCTGCACCATCTTCCTCTTTCTCCAGCGTCTGCGCGTAGGTGCCGATGTCGGCCGCATCTTGCGTGCTTCCGCCACCCTCGATGGCACTCGGCATCGCCGTGCCGGGCTGACCGAAGCGGATCTTGTGCAGGGTTTCCCAGGGATTCTCGCGGGCCAGGTCACCGAGGAACTCTTCGTCAGGCGGCGTCTTGAAGTTGATGGTCGCGCCGTCGGCGCCGTGACAGGTGGCACAACTCGTATTGCTCCCGACGCCGTTGTCGTAGAGCGTCTGCCCGTTCGTCTCGCTGCCGATGAAATTGCCGTTGGCGGCGATGACCGTACCGGTATCAATCTGGCCTTCTTTGACGAACTTGGCCAGGTCCCAGATGTCGGTATCGCTCAGGCCGGCGCTACCGAAACCGTGAGCGGTCTTGATCAGGTCGAAAGTCTCCTGCGCAGTCTTGGTCGTCCCAAAGATGCCCGAGAACCCCGTCCGGTGGCTGCCGGTAGCGTACGCCCCGTCTACGCCCTTGTAGTCCCAGCCGTGGCACTCTTTGCAGCGCCAAGTAGTCGAGCCGGTGCGGGTGTTGCTCTCGGTGTCGGGCCGCGTGGCCCAGAGGGGATGGTCGCTGGTTGGCTCGGCGACGTTTGCGACTGTCCACCACTTATCGTACAGCAAACCGCCCCGTACCCCGTCGGCGTTCGTAAACTCGGGAGGCTCGATAGGAACCAGGAACGGACAGCCGACGGTGAACAACAAACTCAGCCCCACACCGAAAGTGACTCCGTTGCGCAATCTCGCTCTCGCACGCATCAACCATACCTCCACGTTGTACAGAGAAAACCTGAAACGGGAACGACCCGTGTTCACACCCCGACGACCACAGGAAACCCGACTTTCCGCTCCCTGTCAAGGGGAACCGGCCCCAATTCGAAACTTGCGCCACGTTCAAACCACCGGTGCCTGGAGCGCAGGAGCGCCGCGCGTTGCGAAGGCACCCCCGCCGAGCCATGCGAATGGGCACCCGCGTTCTCGGGAAAACGAGGCACTTTGGCCGTCATCAGCCGCCTCGGCGTGACTCGGCCCTCAACCGCTCCAGCATGGCTGCATCCGTCAGACGCGCAACCGGGTAGACGCCTTGCTTCTCATCCCAGTACGGCGAGCGGCGGTAGAAGAAGTCCAGACGCGCCCTCGGATTCTTCGCGAACTCTTCGTCGCGGCGGAGCCTTTCCTGGAA
>JBHHZX010000055.1:0-14399 GCA_046758265.1 Phycisphaerae bacterium | reverse complement strand
CGGCAGGTTGAAGAACGCGTCGAAGACGCCATGTTCGAGCAGGCCACCGCTTTCGCCGAACACCGGGATGAAGCGTACCATGCTCGTGGCCCAGCGACCGGCCATGAAGCGGGCCAGCGCCGGATCGTGCGCCACCATTTGCAGCGGGAACGCCAGGTAGCCGATCACGTGCAGGAATGCGACGGGGGCGGCGATGTAGTAGTTGCGAATGTCGCGCTCCTTGACCATCAAAAAGAGCACGAACGCACCGCGGGCGATCGAACCGGGGGAGATAGGCAGAAGTTGAATCAGCGCTGCTGCCGCCGTGCCGGCGGCCAACGCCTCCGGCCAGTTGAGACCCTTGTAGACTAGGCAATAGGCCGCCACGGCGGCGCCCGCCAGGACCATCACCACCTGCGTGACCGGCACCGTGCAGATATGGACCGCCAGGCACTTGAGGTACTTCTGAATGTACGGATCCCGGATCTGCCCGGAAATCTTGTCGGTTTCCACAGCGCTGAGCATGCCCTCTTCGCGCCCCAGCCGGACCTGCTCGAGCAGCCAGGTCTCGCGAAACGGCGGGTTGCGAAGGAATTGCACGATAAAGCGTGCCTTCTCGCGGATCCGCGCCCAGGCGTAGCGTGGCTCCGTCAGGCCCCGGTGCCAGGAGGCCGGCAGCCACCCGATGAGTATCCGCTGGATCCAGTAGCGCACCGGCCGCTGCACGAGCTGGAGCACACGCGCGTCGCAGGCCCGCCCCTCCCGGTGCCAGGTGATGAGGGTTTCGATTCGAGCCCCCCGCACGGTTCGGCAAAGGTAGTCCCAGCTTGTCAGGGTGCGCTTCACGTGCGCCCGATGCCGCACGTCGCCCCACAGCTTGACAACGAACCGGCCGAGCAGCGGGACGAGCGAGACTGTATAGAGGAGCGCGAACAGTCCACGACGCTTGTCCAGCCGCGCCGCGTGCTCGTCATCGATTCTTCCGAGGTTTCGCCAGCCGGTCACCGTTCCGTCCTTCACCGACTGGCGCAACGCAGCGTCGGTCAGCAGTCGGAAATGGTGATGCGTGATATCCGGCAGCGAGCGCCGATACAGCGACTCCTGCTGCTCCAGCTCCGCGATGGCCGGCTGCAAGTCTTCGAAGTCGTCGCGATTCCGGGCGATGAACCGTTGAAGCCTGCGCGGGTCGCTCCGGTCGAACTGAGCCAACCGGCCGCGGACCAGCCCGCGGGCGATCAGCCAGAAGTCTGCCGGGCTCATCGGCAGGAACGCCAACAGGGCCAGCCCGGCACGAAAGTCGATGGCGGTCAGCCCGTCGCGCGATGCGTCGTCTGCACCGAGCCGCTTGAGGACATTCGGTTGACTCTTGCACGTCCACCATTCGTACTGCCGAGCCAGTTCCGGCGCGCCCATCTGGTGCAGCAGCGCGACCAGCTCCTGCATGAAGAGCTTTTTGTGAACGTACTCGGGGCAGTTGATCCCAGCGGGTGCTGGGCCTTCGAACTTCCAGCGGTCGAACAGTTGATCATCGACCTCGAATTTCCAGATCCGCCCGGCCACCCATTCGTTGATCTCGCCGAAGCTGTGCAGGTCTTCGTCGTAGAAGGTGGCGTACGTATCGCAGACGGCGTTGTCGCCGAGCTGGCGTGTGGCGGCTCGACGAATGAGCTTTTGCCAGAGCGCGCCGACCCGCACGGCGGCCGGGTTCACCTGGGCGCTGAAGGTGCCCTGAAATGCCAGGAAGTAGAGGAAACTGCGAAACAAGCCCGCGCAGGCCGAGGGCGGCCTGAGGATCTTGATGGCATAGGACTGCCCGACGGACAGGCCCTCAATCGCGTCCTCGTATGGGGCGACTTCCAGCAACTTGACGCGGTAGACCTGTCCGGCGAATCCGCCGCCCACGAACCGCTCCACCTCGGCGACGATCCGCCCGGCATTGGCGGGCATCACCCCCGTAACCGTTAACTCCAGGTGCTCGCCGGGATCATAGCGGGCTCGGCGGAAGGGGCGTAACAGTCGGCACGCGTCGAACTGGTGCCGAAGCTCTTTGCGCAGCAAGGCCGGCGAGCTGTCCTGTAGTCCGGCAGGCTTGGCCTGCGTTAGCGTCTCGGCCATCCAGGTCTCCAGGGGCGCTTGCCGCGCCCTGCATTCCGCAGCCGGCGCGGGCCCGTGATTATATCGACTACGATGGATGGCCCGCCCTGTTCGATCGGGTGACGACAAGTCGACGTTGGCTGCATCGCTGTCCGGTGCGGCCCGGGGATGATCGTGTCCTGGCGGTTGTGTACGCCATCACTCGCCGCCGGGAACCGTAGCGCCAGGTTTCCGGGCCCGGCGCTTGGGCGAGGTCTGTGGCAAAACATCGGACTCGGAGAAACTATGAAGGCCGGGCCTCCTGGTGGTTTATAACCACCGAACGGGCACGCCACTTCGGCGGCCCAAAGATGAAGGAAGGTTGGGTTTGTGATGGATGAGCACGGCGACAGGCTGTTCGGACCTTGGGCATCGGGCGTGTGGGGGGCGTCTCGGCGACGCTCGACAGCCTGCCTCGGAGAATACGCCGTCGTCGTATAGTTGAATGGGAGCACGCCCACGGCCTGGAGCCGACGTGTGCAAACCCGGATAGAAGGTTGGCCTCATCCACCACCCCCCCTTGACAGGCCCGGCTTCATAGAAGGCCCGGCGCCACGCCCTTGGCGCCGAGCGTCTCGCCGGCCCCGTGCTGCTGGCTGCTAGAACTTGACCTGCAACTGCACGCGGAAGATCAGCGGCCGGTCGTTGACGTTCGCCAGGCTGGAAACGCTGCTGGAGATCGGCACTTCGGTAATCTTGGTCACGTCAGCCTGGAGCTTGACATTGTTGCCCGCGATGTAGTAGTTCAAGCCGCCGGCGTATTCCCAGGCCCCTTCCTGACCGTTGGCGAGCGTCGAGATGCCACCCACGCGTGCTACCGCCTCAAGCTTCTTGTCCAGGCCGGGAATGGGCACGAAGTAACCGGCCTGCACGTAGGCCCCGTGCATCAGGGTCGTGTCACCCTGCCGCGTCAGCAACCACCACGGGGTGAACGGCCGGCGTCCGGCCCGCCGAGGATCAAGAATCCGCAGGATGTACTCGCCGCGCGCCGAGAAGCCTCGCCACTTGAAGGCCGAGGCGAGGCCGAACTGGTTGATTTGCAGGCCGTTGGTGGTGGTCAGGCCGAAGCCACCGGTCCGGAACCGCCGCGGCATGGGGAAGGGGATTCTCGTGGTTCGCAGATCGCCTTGATCATCGTTAAAGCCGTAATGGAAGGCGATGTCGAGCGCGGGGGATTCACGGAACTCGAGGTCGGGCTCGCCCTTCAAGTCCTTCCCGGGCTTCTCCCCCAGCGCGTGCCACACGAGACGGAACGCGAGGGCCGGATTGCCATCCAGCTCCGCCGG
This sequence comes from Phycisphaerae bacterium, assembly GCA_046758265.1. Classification (GTDB taxonomy): domain Bacteria; phylum Planctomycetota; class Phycisphaerae; order UBA1845; family Fen-1342; genus JALSRY01. Next base: position 11,001 of record JBHHZX010000055.1, on the reverse strand, counting down.
GTCGTTGGTGATGGTCCGGTTTCTGTCACCACTGAACGAGTTCATTGCGTCGAGGAAGTATTCGACGCGTTGCTCGAAGAGCTTGCCCCAGAAGCGAACGCCGACCCCGCGCTGGAAACTGAAAACCGTGTTGGTCATCGAGCGGTCGACGAACTGGAGCTCACCGCTGGAGCTGAGTTCCTGCTGCGTACCGGCGATTTTGAACATACCGGCCCGGAACTGGAATTCATCACGGAAACGATAGTTGACGTAGGCGTCCCGCAGAACAGTATCATATCCCGTCCCTCGACCCGTGCGCAACTGAATGTAGTAGCTCAGGTCCGGTGAGAAGGCGTGCCCGGTGAACTTCAGCCGCAGACGCTGGACGTCGAACCCGGTCAAATCGTTTTTCCGCAGGCGCGGCTGGAGGTAGCGGTTTCGGGACTGGACGCCGTAATGCGTCCAGCGGAACTGCAGCCGGCCGTTGACCTTGGTGAGGAACTTCTCATCGCTGCTGCGAACATAGAAACCTTTCTCGTAGCCGGCCGGCAGCATCGACGTCAGAAAGCTCTCACGGAACTCCTGTGCGCTGAGCACTTCGCGGATCTGCTGCTTCATCGCTTCGACCCGAGCAGCAGCCTGATCCCGCACTCGTACCGCGAGCACACGCGCCTGGAGTTCTTCAAGCCGCACTTGCTGCACCTCGAGCAGGGCTTCCAGCCGGGAAACCCTCTGTTGTTCGCTGGCGCTGAAGTCAGCGTCGGCTGCGAGCACGGACAGCGCGACCGGGCCAACCATGAAGGCCACGCGATAACTTCCCAATGAACTCGTTCGTGCCATGCGAGCCTCTCCATCAAGACCGCGCCAAATTGATGAGAGAGCGCATTGATCGCTGCCATTCCGCGGGGACGGGCACAAGGGACTCGAACGCTCGCCGCGCTGGCTGACCCGCCCCCAACGGTATTGTGCCCACCCGTCACGAAACGATGAACGGGTTACCGATTTTTCGGCGACGGGCGCGTCCGCCGGCGCACGAATTCGAGCCGGCCGATTGCGAAGCACCTCTGTGACACGTAGCATCGTGGCGGTCCGGCGGTGGGTCCGGACAGGGAGGTTTGAAGCGATGCCGCAATCCGGCTCCAAGGCCCCGCCGTTTGTCCATCTGCACGTCCACACCGAGTACTCGCTGCTGGACGGCGCCTGCCGCACCGCCGACCTGGTGCGCGCGGCCAAAGAGCTGGGCATGCCCGCGCTCGCGATCACCGATCACGGCAACCTGTTCGGCGCGATCGAGTTTTACACGGCAGCATGCAAGGTCGGGATCAAGCCGATCATCGGCTGCGAGCTGTACCTGGCTCCCGGCGGCCGCCGCGAAAGGGAGGCCCGGGGTCTGCGCGAGGCCAGCTACCACTTGCTCGCCCTGGCCATGAACCTGACCGGCTACCGTAACCTGATCAGGCTTTCCACCATCGGCTACACCGAGGGGTTTTACTACAAACCGCGGATCGACAAGGAGGTCCTCCGTGAGCTTTCGGAGGGGCTGATCTGTACCAGCACATGTCTCGGCGGCGAGATCCCGCAGCAGTTGATCGGTGCCGACTATGCCGCCGCCAGGCAACTTGCCGAACAATACCTCGACATCTTCGGCCCCGACCGTTTCTTCATCGAGCTGCAAAACCACGGCATGGAGGAGCAGAAGCACATCAACCCGGAGCTGGCTGATCTGGCAAAGCAGCTCGGCGTCGCCACTATCGCGACCAATGACGTGCACTATCTGACACACGACGACGTCGAGGCTCACGACGTGCTTTGCTGCATCGCGACGCGCGCCCGCATCGACGAGGAGAATCGCTTCCGGTTCTCCACCGATCAGTTTTTTCTCAAATCGCCCACGGAGATGGCCGCCGCCCTGCCCGAGTATCCTGAAGCCCTGGCCAACACGCTCCGCGTGGCGGAAATGTGCGATGTGGAGTTCGATTTCAGCAAGCGCTTCGCCCCCAAGTACGAGCCGCCGGACCGCAAGTCCGCCGACGAGTACCTGCGCGAGCTGGTCTATCAAGGCGCGCGGCAGCGCTATGGCGAGATCAGTGAAGAGCTGCGGCAGCGCATCGACTACGAACTATCGGTGATCAGCAGCAAGGGCTTCAGCGGCTACTTCCTGATCGTCTGGGACTTTGTCCGCTACGCCCACGAGAACCACATCCCGGCGGTCGCCCGTGGCAGCGGCTGCAGCACGGTAGTTGGGTATTGTCTGGGAATCAGCGCGGTCGATCCGCTCCGCTATGGGCTCTACTTCGAGCGCTTCATGGACCCCGAGCGCGACGAGATGCCCGACATGGACATCGACATCTGCCAGGACCGGCGCCAGGACATCATCAACTATGTTCGCGAGAAATACGGGCACGTGGCGCAGATCATTACGTTCGGGCGGCTGAAGGCCCGCGCCGCGATTCGTGACATTTGCCGCGCCCTCAACGTCCCGCTCGCCCAGGCCGACCGCGTCGCCAAGCTCGTGCCCGAAGAACTGAAAATGACGATCGACAAGGCGCTCAACCGCGAGCCCGAGCTTAAAAAGCTATACGCCGCCGACCCGACCATCCGCAAGGTGATTGACGTGGCCAAACGTCTGGAGGGCATGGCGCGGCATGCTTCCATCCATGCCGCTGGTATCGTCATCGCCGACCAGCCGCTCGACGACCTGATTCCCCTCCACAAGCCGGCGGACTCGAAGGACATCACCACGCAGTTCGAAGGGCCGACCGTCGAGAAGGTCGGCCTGCTGAAGATGGACTTTCTCGGGCTCCGTACGCTCTCCCAGATCCACCGCGCCTGCGAACTGATCGCCCAGCACCACGGCGTCCGAATCGACCTCGAAAAGCTCGACCTGACCGACCAGAACGTCTACGCACTGCTCCAAAGCGGCCAGACCCGCGGCATCTTCCAGTTCGAATCCGGCGGCATGCGCGACGTGCTCATGAAAATGAAGCCCAACCGCATCGAGGACCTCATCGCCGCCAACGCCCTTTTTCGCCCCGGCCCGATGGAGTACATCGACGACTACGTCGCCCGCAAGCACGGCCGCAAGCAGTGGTCCACCCCGCATCCCATCATGACCGAGGTCCTCGCCGAGACCTACGGCATCATGGTCTACCAGGAGCAGGTCTCGCGGTTGGTCAACCGGCTCGGCGACGTCCCGCTCCGCCGCGCTTTCCGGCTCGCGAAAGCGATCTCCAAGAAGAAGCAGTCGATGATCAATGCGGAGCGTGGCCCCTTTATCGAGGGCGCCGCGAAGAACGGCGTCACCGAGCAAGTTGCCGAGCAGATCTTCGCCGACATCCTGAGGTTCGGCGGCTACGCGTTCAACAAAGCCCATTCGACCGGCTACGCGGTCGTCGCGTTCCAGACCGCTCATCTGAAGACGTATTACCCGGTCGAGTTCATGGCGGCTCTGCTCACCTACGAAAGCGGCAACACCGCGAAGATCGCCGAGTACATCGATGAATGCCGCCGCGTCGGCCAGCGCGACGGCTCGGTCGGGATTCCCGTCAAGCCCCCGGACGTGAACGAGAGCGACGAGGCGTTTACCGTGGTCTATCCCCAGCCAGGCAGCCACGAAGCGACGAATGGTAGCATCGGCGTCTCGCCGCTGAAGGGGGCAGGGTCCGCTGTGCGGACCGCAGAGCCGCGGGCTTCAGCCGGCGCGGCCGACGAAACGGGTCGCGGTCAGATCCGCTTCGGCCTCGCCGCGATCAGCGGCGTCGGTCACAAAGCGGTCCAGGCCATTCTCGAGGCACGCCGCGAAGGCGGCCCGTTCAAAGACATCTACGATTTCTGCGAACGGGTCGATCTGAGCGCGGTGAACCGTGCGGCCGTCGAAGCGCTGATCAAGGCGGGCGCATTGGACAGTAGCGGCGCGATGCGCCGCGCGCTGATCGAGGTGCTCGATCAGGCCCTCGAACTCGGCCAGCAGGTCCAGCGCGATAAGAAAACCGGTCAGCTCGACATGTTCGGCCAGTTCAGCGCCGCCGCCCCGCTCCCGCCGCCACCGATCCCCTCGATCGAATGGACCGATGCCGAAATGCTGGCCTACGAGAAGGCCACGCTCGGTTTCTATATCACCAAGCACCCGCTGACGCAGTACGCCGATCTGGTCGAAAGCTTCAGCACCACCGACACCGCCGCCTTGCGGCAGATCGGCAGTGAGCGGCGCGGTGAAACCACGTCGGTGATCCTGGGTGGCCTGGTCTCGAAGGTCCGCAGCGTCGCGATTCGCAGCGGCCGCAGCGCCGGCAAGAAGCTGCTCATCGCGGTGATCGAGGATTTCATCGGCTCGATCGAAGCAGTTGTCTTTCCAGATCAACTGGCCGAAGCGCAGACGCAGCTCAAGCCTGATGCGGTGGTCTTCGTCGAGGGCACGGTGGACCGGCGTCGCGAGGAGCCGAGTCTGCGCGTGTCGCGCATCATCCCAATCGCCGAAGCGCGTCGCGAGCTATCGCAGCATCTGGTGGTGAAGCTGCGCACCACGGGGGGCCCCTTGGAGACGCTGCCCGACCTCCGCGATCTATGCCGGAGCTTCCGCGGCAGGTGCCCGCTGTACCTTCAGATCAGCTCGCCGGAGGGCTGGGTAACGACCATCAAGCCCAAAGCCCGCGGCCTGACGGCCGTCGATCCCTGCGACGATTTTCTTCGGCAGCTCCAAGCGCTCGTCGGTGCGGGCAGTGTCCGTTGTTCCGGGCCGCGGGGCGCGGTAGGCGTAGCGGCATCCTGAGCGATCGTTTAGCCAACGAGACGGCCTTCCTAGCAGAATTCTGTGTTCCAATTGGGGGCTCGACTGTGTTATGATCGAGCCGTCGCGATTTGCGCACATGAGCCGGCGAGTCCCTTATGCGCAGTTCCATAGCGGAGGGCTAAAGCAGTGAAATCAACCGTTACATTCCGCTCGTACGCCGCCATCTTGTCGCTCGTACTGCCGATCGGGTCGCTCGCGTGGCTGATAGTTCCGATCACCTACGGCCAGGCCGCCGAACCGGATCTACCGCGCGACCGCGTCGCCGGTGAAGCGCCTGGCAAGCACACACAGCAACCGGCGCCGACCGGCCACTTGGAAACCCCGGATCAGCCGCCCGCGCCCGCTTCGCCGCGCCGCATCTCACCACCGCCGGTCGTAACGCGCGGCGGCTTCGTCAGCGTGCAGGTGAACGTGGACGAATTGGGCAACAACATGGTCGGCGACGCGGCCAACGAACCGTCGATCGCCGTCGATCCCACGAACCCGAACGTCATCGTGATCGGTTGGCGGCAGTTTGACAGCATCGCGTCGAGTTTCCGGCAGGCCGGGTGGGCGTACAGCCACAACGCCGGTCGGACCTGGACGTTCCCCGGCGTGCTGGAGCCGGGCGTGTTTCGAAGCGATCCGGTGTTGGATTGCGACAGCGAGGGCAACATCTGCTATTACAGCTTGCAGGGCGACTTCCTTTGCGATCTGTTCAAGTCTGCGGACGGCGGGGTGAGCTGGGACGGCCCGCTCTTCGCCTACGGTGGGGACAAAGCCTGGATGATTGTGGATAAGACGGACAGTGTCGGCCACGGGCACCACTACGTCTCTTGGAGCCGGTACGGCAATAACTATTATCCGAACCAGTTCACGCGCTCGACGGACGGGGGGACGACGTGGCTGTACCCGGTGCAGATCCCGCCGCTGCAGCCGATGTGGGGAACCCTTGCCGTGGACTTGGACGGGAACCTGTACATCGGCGGCTACGACTATCCCACCGACATGATGATTGTGGCGAAGTCCACTAATGCGAAGCTGGCGGACCAGACGCCGACTTTCGATTTCTCGCTGTATGTGGACCTTGGCGGACCGCTCGTCTTCCAGGCCGCGCCCAATCCCGGCGGCCTTCTGGGCCAGTTGTGGCTCGCGGTGGATCAGTCCGACGGCCCGACCGCCGGGAACGTCTATATGCTCGCTTCGGTCGATCCCACGGGCCCCGACCCGACGGACGTCATGTTCGTCCGCAGCGAGGACGGCGGACAGACCTGGAGCTCGCCGGTCCGGGTCAACGATGACCCGCCGGGTACGAACGCGTGGCAGTGGTTCGGAACGATGTCAGTCGCGCCGGACGGTCGCATCGACGCGGTCTGGAACGACACGCGCAACAGCGGGCAGGCCAATATCTGCGAGTTGTTCTACGCGTCTTCGACGGATGGCGGTGTAACCTGGTCCGAAAACATTCCGCTCAGCCCGCCGTTCAACAGCCACCTCGGCTGGCCGCAGCAAGACAAGCTTGGCGACTACTACCACATGGTCTCGGACGTCGTCGGGGCAAACCTGGCGTGGGCCGCAACGTTCAACGGCGAGCAGGACGTCTACTTCCTGCGCATCGGCGACTTCGATTGCAACGGAAACGGCATCGGCGACGCGGAGGACCTTGCCAGCGGCACCTCCGACGATTCCAACGGCAACGGCATTCCCGACGAGTGTGATTGTCTCGGGGATCTGAACGGCGACTGGATGGTTGACCTGACAGACCTGGCGACTCTGCTGTCAAACTACGGCACGACCAGCGGCGCCAGCTACGAAGACGGCGATATTGACGGGGACGGCGACGTCGACCTGGCCGACCTCGCCGCGCTGCTGTCCAACTACGGCATGACCTGTCCATAGCTGCCACCCGTGGCCCGACGGCAATTCAGACGCCGTAGCATCGGACCGCCGGGTCCGGCGGGTTTGCGCGGGTTTCTCGACCAGCGCCGCGCTCGGAGGCCGGGCGCGACTGCCTTTCAACAAACCCGAATGCGCCCGGACCGCCACCGTCAAAGAACGGGCCGGCGCCGCCACGATTGCTCGTGAGACGCCGACCCAGCCCCTCCTGTAACGTTGTAGCTCTCGAACGTCGTCCGGCTCAGCCCGTGAGCCGACGCAGTCCGAGAGTGACGACAAATCCCGCCGAGTATGCCGGCCGGTCGCAATGGAGGCATCGCGAACGGCCGGCACGGTAGAAGCCGCCGCGGCGGGCTTTCCGCCCTTTTGGGAGCCCAGCAATCCCCCAACCCAGTCACCAAGTGGAATTGTCGTGTCAGAGGCTCCGCGAAGAGCGCATCGCGGTCGCGCGTTTCTCTTGGCGGAGCGTCACCTCATCATTCCCCGGGAAGCGGTAAAGGTCAAAAAACCGCGTAAAAACCTTTCCAAGCGCAGTCGATCCGCCCTTGTATCGGACCACCGGACGGCGCGCAAGACGCAGGACCGCCGGCACGGCGACCGGTCTAGAGACATCCGGCTTCCGGACCCGCCGGCGGGACGGGCGCCCGGATGGCACCGCAACGCTTACCACGTGCCCAGCACTTTCGCCGCCAGCTCCGGCGGCATCACTTCGTACCGGCACGGTTCCATCGCGTAGCTCGCGCGACCTTGCGAGAGTGAACGCATGTCCGTCGCGTAGCCGAACATCGTTGACAGCGGAACCTCGCAGTTGATCACGTGATTGCCGCCGCGAATGCTGGTCGACGTGATCACCGCCCGGCGGGTCATCAGGTCGCCGTTGATCGCCCCGAAGTACTCCTCCGGCGTCACGATTTCGGCTTTCATGATCGGCTCGAGCAAGACCGGGCCGGCCTCTTCCAAGGCCTTGCGGACGGCCATCGCCGCCGCGCTCTCGAAGGCGATCTCCGACGAATCCTCCGAATGTTCCTGTCCCTCGAGCAGCGTCACCTTGACGTTAATGAGCGGATAGGAACCCAGTGTGCCGCTCTCGGCCGCCTCGCGAGCCCCCTCCTCGATTGCGCGAACGAACACTCTGCGAATCGCCCCGCCCGTGACTGCGTTGACGAACCAGAAATGCTCCTGGCCTGTCTCAGGCGTGAACGGCTCGACCTGCAGCTTCACCACCGCGTACTGACCGCGGCCCCCGGTCTGGCGGATAAAGCGTCCCTCTGCCTCGGCCGCCCTGATGATCGCCTCCCGGTAGGCGACGCGCGGACTGCCGAGCTTAACCGGAACGTTGAGGTCGCGCTCGAGGCGGTGCTTCATCACTTCCAGATGGAGCTCCCCCATGCCCGAGACGATCATCTGCCCGGTCTCGGCCTCCGCTTTGAAGTCGAACGTCGGATCGCTGCGCGAAAGCATGTACAGGGCGTTGAGCAGCTTATCGCGATCACTCGAAAGCTGCGGCTCGATCGCCATGCTGATCACCGTTTCGGGGAACTCAATCTTTTCGAGCAGGACGGCCCCGCGCTGTTCACAGAGCGTGTCGCCGGTGAGCGTGTGTTTGAGTCCCGTCGCCGCCACGATGTCTCCGCAGTAGGCCCGGTCGACCTGTTCGCGTTTCTTCGCGAACATGCGGTACAGCCGTGGAACGTTTTCCTTCTTGTTCCGGCCGACGTTGAGCAGACGCGAGCCCGCCTTCAGCACGCCCGAGTACACGCGGATGAAATGCAGATCGCCGTGCGCGTCGGCCACGACCTTGAACACGAGGGCTGACAGCGGCTGACCGGGATCGCACTGGCGCTCGACGCTCCGCTCCGGGTGGTTCGGGTCGAGCCCCTCGATCGGGGGCACGTCGAGCGGCGACGGCAGGAAGTCGCAAATTGCGTCGAGCACTGCGTGCACGCCCATGTACTTCAGGACCGACCCACACAACACCGGCTGGCACTTCAGCGCGATCGTCCCCCGTCGCAACCCGGCGACCAACTGTTCGCTGGTCAGCGTTTCGTGCTCCAGATAGTGCGCCGTCAGCTCGTCGTCGAGCTCGGCGACCCTGTCCTCGAGCGCGTGACGCGCTCGCTGAGCCGGCTCCCGCAGCTCGGCGGGAATCTCTCCGACGATGCGTTTGGTGTCGTCACCACTCCCGCTGAACGTCACCGTACGCATCCTGATCAGGTCCACGAAGCCGCGGAAACTGCTTTCGTCCCCGATCGGAATCTCGATCGCGAGCGGGTTGCCCCGCAACCGCTCGCGAATTGAGCCAAGGGCGCGCTCGAAGTCGGCCCCGGTCTTGTCCATCTTGTTGAGCAGGCAGATGCGCGGCACCTTATACTTGTCCGCCTGACGCCAAACCGTTTCCGACTGTGCCTCCACCCCCTCCTTGGCGTCAAAAACCACCACCGCTCCGTCGAGCACCCGCAGGCTCCGTTCCACCTCGGCCGTGAAATCCACGTGGCCGGGCGTGTCGATCAGGTTGACGCGGCAATCGCGCCACGGGAACGATACGGCCGCACTGTAAATCGTGATGCCGCGCTCTTGCTCCTCGCTGTCGAAGTCGGTGACGGTGGTTCCGTCGTCAACCTCGCCCATCCTGTGGATTACCCCGCTGTAGTACAGCAGACGCTCGGTGGTCGTCGTCTTCCCGGCGTCAATGTGCGCGGCGAGGCCGATATTGCGTATCTTGGATAAGTCTTCCATCACTCGCTCTTGAGAAAAGCGCCGCCGGCCGCGAATGCTGAGACGCCGGCAAGTCCTTGAGGTGCGGCAGTATAGCGAAATCGCCCGGCCCGGGCGAGAGCACAGCCAAACGCCACCCGCCCGACGAGCCTGCGCACACGCGTCAGGCCCGCCGGGTTGGTGGTAGCGGGGATCGGGGCCCGGGACGAGCGGCTAGTCCGGCGTCAGCATCCCGCTGCAGTCAAAGTCTTCCGTACCCCAGCCCAGCCAGTCGTCGGCCGCCCGAAACTCCGCCTCGTAGTGAGTGTCCGACGAGTAGCTCAACGCCCCCTCGACAATCTGCGCTTCCAACGTGTGCACGCCGGATGCCGTGACCGACGAATGCTCGCCAACCCAGCCCAAATCAATCTCCAGCACGACGCTGGCGCTCTGGGGCGTGTACGTGGCGGAGACAACCGTCACGGTCACGTTCCACGTAGCGGTCGAGGTGAACGGCACGGTGAATGTGTCGGTCTCGCCGACCTGACGCACGTCGGGGTAAACGATGATGCGCTCGATGAACAGGGGGAACGGCACGCTGTTCGGCACACCCTGCTCGTCAAAACTCATCGTCACCTGAAACGTCATCTCCTCCGACATTTCCCCGTAGCCTTCCAGGCTCTCGTGCCGGAAGCAGTCCACCGTCCCGCTGTACGTTGGCGATCCTGAGCCGGACGTCTGCTCCGACTCGCCGTCATCGGAGCCGCCTCCACCGGAACCGTCACTGCCGCCGGACGGGCCGCTTTCACCGCCACCGCCGGCGGCTCCACCCGTGGCGCCCTGGCCGTAGGGGTTGTAGCCCGGCGGATAGACACCTTCCGGGTTGTAGTCCGGGCCGGTATAGACCCACGTGGAGCCATACGACCAGGCCAGCTCCTCCCCACCATCGCCTTCCATGATGCCCGACACCAGCTCCTCCAGCGTGGTCGTTCTCTCAGATGGAACGTCGGCGTCCTCGTCCACGCCAGCGCCGGCCGGAGCAGTCGGACCGACTTCAGCCGATGGTGCGATATCCTCCGGCAGTCCCTCCGCCAAGGGACAGCCGCCCGGGCCGGCTGCCAGAAGCGCAAGCGCGGCCGCCATTCCAACGATTCTAAAGCTCGCCATGGTGAGCTCCCCTTTCTGGCGCGCCAACCAGAGTCACCCCGCAGGCGCGCCTTGCGGGTCCCGCCTGATGAACGAAACGGCGGGAATCGAAGACACGTTCTCCGACTCTCGTAATAGATTCTATGCGGTCCGGCAATGTCCTAAGTGTGCTGGAAGGAGGGGAGGATTGACGTGCTTCGGGAGCGTGCCCGCAACCGCTCCCGAACTCCACGCAGGGCCAAATGAGATCGGCGCCCGAGCGCGCCATCGCGGACCGAACGCCGATTTTCCCGCACCAAGCCGAGGCGTTTTACCACGCTTCGGGGGACCCGTGAGGCGTTGCGCCTACTCGGGCAACAGCGTCCCCTCGCAGGCGACTTCCCAAATCGTGTCCAAGCTGATTTGTCCTGCGCCCAACACCACCTCGTATGTGGTAAGTGAGGAATACGCCAGCCCGTCGCCCTCAAGCCCGTATTCGATGACCTGGATACCCGTACCTTCTTCCGTCCGGCTCCCTT